>JABZHD010000080.1 GCA_015259045.1 Atopobium sp.
TTGATATTGGAACCGTAACTACTCGACTTGCGCTTGCGCAGGTAGAGGACGGTCGCGTCATTCGCATGGCCAAATACACCGAGATTGTCAATTTGGGCGAGGGCGTTGATACGACAAAGCGCCTGCTACCTGAGGCAATTCACCGTTGCGTTGGATGTGTTTCTTCCTATGTTGATCACGCGAGAAAAGAGGGCGCTGAGGCAGTTGTGTGCACGCTCACAAGTGCCGCTCGCGATGCAGAAAATGCTCCTGACCTGGGAATGGGCCTAGCATCGCTGGGACTTGAGCCTATGATTATTCCAGGTGAAATTGAAGGCGCACTCACTTTTTTGGGTGTCTCTCACGATTTTGAGAATCATCGCATTCTTGTTGCCGACAGCGGAGGCGGCTCAACTGAGCTGGTCGTTGGCACGCTGGCAGGCCAGCCTGCAGCCCAAGACGCAGGTCAGAGTGCAGGTCAGCCTGCGGCTCAGGGCGCAGGCCAGCAGCTTGGAGGGCAGCAGCTTGGAGGGCAGCAGCTCGACATCAACTTTGTCGAATCCGTTGACCTTGGTTGCAGACGTCTGACTGAGCGATTTAATCTGTCTTCGGATCACCCATCAGCTGAGGACATTGATGGAGCTCACAAAATGGCGGCTCAGATGATGTCTGAGGCTATTGGGCGAGCTCAGCAGCAGTGTGCAGCACCAGAGCTTCTGGTTGGTGTTGGAGGAACCGCAACCAGCCTCATTGCCATCAGGGACCATCTTGACCCGTATGACCCGTTAAAGGTGCACCTCAATCACATCTCGCTTGACGAGGTGTTGCAGATAGAGGGGCTTCTCGCCAGCAAAACGCTAAAGGAGCGAGAAGACATAACGGGATTGCAGGCAAAACGCGCGCCCGTCATGCTCGCGGGCACTATTTTGCTTGCAGAATTGATGAAGAACTCGGGCTTTAAACACCTGGTAGTAAGTGAGAGTGACCTGCTCTTTGGCCTGGTGATAACTGCTTCTGCCGTTCACCAGGGAAAGCAGTCGCCTGTGATTTGGAAGCCAATTTTGCGCCCGCTGAATTAAAAGTAGTGGCATAATAGCTAGACATATCCGGGGGCGTGGCGGAATTGGCAGACGCAGGGGACTTAAAATCCCTCGACTTCGGTCTTGCGGGTTCGAGTCCCGCCGCCCCTACCACTTTTGTTGCAGAATAAATGTCGTTTTAACTGCGTATTTGCAGAAGATATTTAAGCAACAAACCCTAACTGGCATTATAAGCACATAATGCCTGACCCGCGGAAACTTATCTCATGGGACAAAAATGGGACAGAGTATGGTTTGATATATAAAAGTTCTCTCAAATAACGTCTATAATTTAGAAATATAGTATGAAAGGCGGTTATTATGGCATGTAAAAATAGCTGTGTAGCTTCGGTGAATATGCTTCTGGAATTCGTTAGTTGTTAATCGATGAAAGGTGAGAGTGTTATGAGTAATCAACGTATTTTTGATATGGAACTTGTGAAAGTTGAGAGTTTGGAGAAAGCTGTTAGGACGCCATTTTATCAAACTGATTCCACAGGCGGTTCAGTATGGGTTATTAAACCTGGTCAAACCTTACCAAAGCATTATCACCATAATTCTGATGATATATGGGTTGTATTGCAAGGAACAGGGGTATTTTATCCAACGCCGGATACTGAGGTGCCTTTTACAAAGGGGCAAGTTATAGTATCTAAAAAGGGTGAATGTCATGGTGCAAAAAATACGGGAACCGAAGATATTGTCTTTGTGAGTATCGTTGCTCCGGTGCCTGCTGATTATGATCCTGTTAATACTAATTAATATGAAAGCACTTTATAGTATTTTCTTATCTTGTGACAGAGAGCCTTCCTTTCTAGGTAGCTCAAGAGAGAAAAGTGGGCTTACACAGAAAGAAGTTTCTGCTAAAACTGGTATTCAACTCGGCACAATTAGGCGCTGGGAGCAAGGTCAAAATGATCCTGATTTAAGCTCTCTTATTCAGCTTGTTAAACTCTATGATGTTTCCTTAGATTCAATTTTTGAAATAGAAGTCGCTGGAGACAATAGTGTTAATTGCAATCGTAATTCTAAAATGATATCTGTTCCACTTTTAAGTGGGATTACTGCCAGCGCTCCTGTTGAGTCTATAAATTCTAGTGAGACTTACGATATTCCAATAGATATTTATGACAGGTTTCCTCAAGCTTTTTTATTAAAAGTAGAAGATAATTCTATGAATCGTGCATTGCCTAATGGTTGCTATGCACTCATTAACCCTTGCCAGGAAGCGCCTAAGCCTATGAAAGCGTATGCGGTGTGTGTGAATGGCTTTGATGCAACTATTAAGCGTGTGAGACCGCTATCAAATGGCTACGAGCTCATCCCAGACAGTATAGATCCTACTTTTAGACCTCAAATATTTGACTTCAACGAGATTGACACACAGCCCGTCTCCATTATTGGTGAGGTTGTGTGGTATTTAGTGCCTTTTGAATTTGAGATATAGGGGGAGCGGAAAGAGATGTCAGTTTTATATCATTATGGTAAATTTCCACCAGAAAATTTAGAGTGGAATGAGCTTGCTACGCCCCTTGCGCGCGCTTCAGACGCTCTTGCAAGATATGATAGCTTTCTCGGGATAATCCCTGATTCTGAAGTATTAATATCACCGCTTATGATTCAAGAGGCTGTTTCTTCATCAAGAATAGAGGGAACTCGCGCAACCGCTAATGATGTATTACGCTATGAGGCTGGAGATGATGAGTTTGACAGCTCCATGCAAGCTGATATTAACGAAATTATCAATTATCGTCTTGCAGTTATGAAAGCGAAAGATTTGTTAGGGACAGTTCCATTAAGCGGAAGGGTTCTTAAATCGGTTCATACAATATTGCTTAATGGTGTCAGAGGGCGTTTTAAGTCCCCTGGTATGTATCGTAAAGAACAAAATTGGATAGGCACAAGTGGAAGCGATGTTAATAATGCTAGATTTGTTCCAATTTCTCCAGATAAATTAGAAGATGCTATGGCTACATGGGAGAAATTTGTCAATGAGAGCGAAATGCACCCACTAATAAAAATTTCAATTGCTCACGCGGAATTTGAATCTATCCATCCATTTCTTGATGGTAATGGTCGTATGGGTCGAATTACAATTCCACTAATGCTGTATACAAATAAGATTATCTCTTATCCAAGTTTTTATCTAAGTGAGTTCTTTGAGCATAGGAACCAAGAGTATCAAGATCGTCTGTTGGCAGTTTCGAGAGATAACGACTGGACTGGATGGTGCAAGTTCTTTTTATGTGCTATTGAAACTCAAGCGATAATTAATAAAAAGAAAGCTAATAAAATATATGAGCTGAGAAAAGAAGTACTCGAAAAATTATTTAACACTACCAAGTCAGCCAATGTAACTAAAGTTGTTGACGCTTTATTTAGACAACCAATTTTTTCATCATCAGAGATAACGCATTCTGATGGGGTTAATGCACGAACTGGCAAACGTCTTATCAACGATTTAGCTGAACTTGGATATATAGATGAGATTGTGCCAGCCAGCGGTAGACGCCCTTCAATTTATTTTTTCCCAAGGCTTTCACATATAGTTAACTCTGATGAATCCGCATCTTAGTATGTCCAATAAAAGATTTTATTGGACATAAAGAATAGTTACTGTCCAATAAAAAATTTTGTTGGACACCGTTCAGCTATCGAAATTTAACGGATGAGAGGACCGTTATTGTAGAAAAATTCAAAGATTCTAGTAAGTTAGTTGTTCAATAAACGAAATAAAAAAGCCCTCTGCGTCTGAACTGCCTCCCATTTCTTGGACATAAGAAATGGGAGGCAGTTCAGGTTAGGAGTTACTAGTCAAGTTTTGCCTTATGTAATTAAAGGCAGCCACTTTCGGGATAACGTTTGAATTCGACATCTTTGAATTCAGCCTTTAGTTCGTCTGGGGCTGAGTCTTTTACGCCGTTTTCGTCAAAAAAGTGCTCCAAAACATAACTAAAATCATATTTATCAAACAATGACTTAAGAAACGGTCTATCAGGCAAATGTGTCATAATCAAATCTCCTTAAAGGCTAATTTGATCAAGAGTAAATTTATTTAACAAAGTAATTATATTCTGCAATGTCGACCAGCAAAAGTTATTTCCATACCTATTCTGTTCTCCTTTAGAAACTTGTATACTACTTGTCTTGTACCTAACGTATGCATGACTAATTTCTTACTCACTTCGGAGGACCTATGTCATTTGAGACAGGTGTTTTTCCGGTTTTAGTTTCTGAAGATGCGGCTACTGAGTTACTATCTCCCCAGGTCAGAGGAGGACTCAATTCGTCGTCCGCTACACCTCTTCATGTTCAGTTGTCAGATTTGATGCGCGTCAAAATTCTGTCAGAAGACTGGAAGGCGGGAACGTACATTCCGTCTGAGGCCGAATTTATGGCGCAGTATGGCGTCAGCCGAGGCACCATCAGAAAGGCCATTCAATCTCTGGTCAAAGAGGGTTTACTGCTTACTCAAAAAGGTCGAGCAACGCAGGTTATTTCTAACACCGTCCGCCATGCGGCAGGAAATACCGTGCTTTCATTTGCAGCCGCACTCAGAGATGGTGGCTTTGAGTATCGAACCGAAGTTCTGTTCAAACAGGTAGTTCCTGCAGATCAAGCCGTTGCCGAGCACCTGGAGATTCCCATTGGTTCTGACGTACTCTTTTTGCGTCGCGTCAGGAGTGTTTCGGATAGACCGGTGGTGTGCCAAGAATCGTGGTCTAACCTGCTTGTTTGTCCGCAGCTCGAAGAGGCAGACTTTGAGAATGAGTCGCTCTTTGACGCGGTTGAAAGAACTTCTCAAAAAGAGATTGCGCGCTCTCGCATGCGCTATCAGTCGCAAATTGCAGGCAAAGATCATGCCGACTACCTGCAATGTTCTCCAAACGAGGCTTTGCTTGTACTTGAGCAGGTAATTGAGCTGTCCGACGGCAATTGTATTGAGTGGAGTCAGACTTGGCTTGCTCCACATCAGAGTGTTGTTGGCGTATCTGAGCAGGTAGATGGCTCTATTGGGCCTCTGGACATCTCTTCTATTCGCCAGTCAGAGCAGGTGGGTGCATCGCTGACTTCTGCAGAAATAGACTCTGATCAGCGAAAACAGCTTGAACTTGATTTGCACCACGAGGCGCTGGCAGTGCGTCGAGGCATTATCGAGCTGGCACATCGCTACAGCTCAACGCCATTTCACATTGGCGGCGCGTGTTCTGTAGCAGACATAGTCTCCGTGCTTTTGAACAAGGTTATGCAGGTAGGCCACAGGGATTGCGAGTGGGAACTCAGAGACCGCTTGATTCTCTCTAAGGCTCACACATCGCTGGCGCTGTTCCCAGCTCTTCTACGTGCAGGAATGATCTCTCAAGAAGACATCGATCGCGGAGTTTTTGGACCCGACGCTGTCCTCTTTAAGCATCCACTGCGAGACCCTCAGCGTGGCTTTGAAATTTCTGGTGGCAGCCTTGGCATGGGCTTGGGCTATGCCGCTGGCCTGGGGTTAAGCCTTCGTAGAAAAGATCTCCCTTCTCGCGTTTTTTGTATTTTGGGTGACGGCGAGTGTGACGAGGGCTCCATTTGGGAG
>JABZHD010000081.1 GCA_015259045.1 Atopobium sp.
GAACCAACAAAGACAGGGTTAATCTGACCAGCAAGAACGCCAGCACGAAGAGCACCCTTAAGGGTCTCAACGTCAACCTCTTCACCCTCGAGAACAGCCATCATGACGTCCTCAGAGAAGTCAGAAGCTGCCTCAAGAAGCTCTTCACGCTTCTCAGCTGCAATCTCTACAAACTCTGCAGGAATCTCGTCGAGTGGCTCAGGATAAATCATGCCCTTAGCATCCTCTTTGAAGTCCCATGCAGTGTTGGTGACAAGGTCGATAAGACCCCAGAAGTTAGACTCAGCGCCCATTGGGACCTGAGCTGCAATTGCGTTTGCGCCGAGGCGGTCACGCATGGTCTGGATTGCACGGAAGAAGTCTGCACCTACGCGGTCAAACTTGTTGATGAATGCAATACGAGGTACGCCGTACTTGGTTGCCTGACGCCAAACGGTCTCGGACTGTGGCTGAACGCCTGCAACTGCGTCGAAAACTGCAACTGCACCGTCCAGAACACGAAGAGAACGCTCAACCTCAGCGGTAAAGTCAACGTGGCCTGGGGTGTCGATGATCTGGATGACGTGGTCTTTCCAGAAGCAAGTGGTAGCTGCGGAAGTAATGGTTACGCCGCGCTCCTGCTCCTGAACCATCCAGTCCATGGTTGCTGCACCGTCGTGGACCTCACCAATCTTGTGGGTCTTACCGGTGTAGTAAAGAATACGCTCCGTAGTGGTGGTCTTACCAGCATCGATGTGAGCCATGATGCCGATGTTGCGGAGGTCTTTAAGATTGTACTTAGTCTTAGCCATTTGTTTGCTACTCCTGAATTCCGACTAGAAGCGGTAGTGGGAGAAGGCGCGGTTGGCCTCAGCCATCTTGTACAGGTCCTCGCGGCGCTTGACGGATGCACCTACGCCGTTAGTTGCGTCGATGATCTCGTTTGCAAGACGCTCTGCCATGGTCTTCTCTTTACGGCTACGGCTGAAAGTGACCATCCAGCGGATAGCAAGAGTAGTTGCACGGCGGGAGTTGACCTCCATTGGAACCTGGTAAGTAGCGCCACCAACACGCTTAGGCTTAACCTCGAGTGTTGGGCGAATGTTATCCATAGCCTTCTTGAAGACAGTGAGGGCATCCTCGCCAGTCTTCTCTGCGACGATGTCAAACGCACCGTAGACAATGCGCTCTGCGGTTGCTTTCTTGCCGTCGAGAAGGACCTTGTTAATGAGCTGGGTTACCAGACGATTGTTGTAGACGGCGTCAGGCATAACCTCACGACGTACTGCTGCTGCGCGACGCGGCATATTAATCTCCTAAGAACTAGTTCGAGTAGTGGACGTGATTACTTAGCACGCTTAGTGCCGTAACGGGAACGGCCCTGAGCACGATTCTGAACTGCTGCGCAGTCGAATGCACCGCGAACAACCTTGTAACGAACACCAGGAAGGTCACGGACACGGCCGCCACGAACCAGAACAATGGAGTGCTCCTGGAGGTTGTGGCCCTCACCAGGAATGTAAGCGGTTACCTCAATGCCATTAACAAGACGAACACGAGCAACCTTACGGAGTGCTGAGTTAGGCTTCTTTGGCGTAGTGGTGAAAACGCGGGTGCAAACACCACGCTTCTGTGGGTTGTGCTGAAGAGCGGCGTTCTTGGACTTTGACTTGACGCTCACGCGGCCCTTACGTACGAGCTGGTTAATAGTAGGCAAGATCTTCTCCTTCTTATACCTATCTACCTGCAGTTTTACATATTCGAAAGGCGACACAGCACTGTCCCCTTGGAATTACGCAGGGAAGTACTTTACGCTGATGAAAGCCACATGTCAACAAGCCACTGTGCCGGGCGTATCCATACTTCATAGAAATTACAAATGCTAGGTAGCCTCAATCTCAGCAAGCTCAATTTCTAAGCCTTGGATAAGTTCTGTTTTCTCGCTAGAACAATAAGGGCATGTGCGACCATACGTTACCGTAGCATACGTTTTATTGCACGATAAACACTGTGTTAGAGCTGGTACTTCTTCAATTTCTAGCTGAGCTCCGTGTAGCAGCTCCGTGCGATCAGCTGCCCAGCGCCAAACATCCAACAAATACGTTGGAACAACTCCAGATACCTCCCCTAGCTGCAACTTTACGCGTGCAACAGAGGTGAGGTTGTTCTGTTTTCCCAGGTCCTCAACCATATCTATGAGGTAAAACGCAATTCCCAGCTCATGCATGTCAATTGATTTCTGTGAGCACGCTAGCTTGAAATACCAGTACTACCCGCAGAAACGGGATTACCAAGCTCATCGGTTGTGATGTGTGACTGAGGTTTAGGAGTCTTTGTTTTTCTCGCGGGGTTCTTAATAATCTTTACCGCACGTTTTCCAACATACGAGAGAATCTTTCCTGCCTTATGCTCTGCGGCAACCATATCTGAACAGTGAGGATTGTCTCGGAACAGGTGAATTGCATCAAACTCGCAGCGTGTAGTACAGAGACCACAACCAATACACTTATTTGCATCAACAATTGAAGCGCCGCACTTCAAGCAGCGTGCGGTCTCGATTCTGATTTGCTCTGGCGTAAAAGTATGGCTAGGATCTGTCCAGTTATGCCTGATGTTTTTAACTGAATCGCATGCGGAACGCTGACGACCTGCGTGATCGTATCCACAAGACTCAACTGCTGCGTCAGATTTATCAAGCTCAACATAATGGCGCTGGTTACGGCCAATAGTCAAAGAAGAGCCTTTCTGCACAAAACGATGTAATGAAACAGCAGCTTCATGACCTGCGGCAATAGCATCGATAACAAAGCGAGGACCCGTGTACACGTCTCCACCCACAAAGACATCGGGCTGAGCAGTCTGATACGTCTGGGAATTAGCGCACGCAAGATTGCCTCGCGTAAGCTCAACCGCCTCTCCCTCCAAAAGACTTCCCCACTCAACGGTTTGTCCAATAGACAAGATTACTGCGTCTGCCTCAAGATACATTGTTTGCTCGTCATCAAAACAAGGCGAGAAACGCTTGTCATTGTCGAAAACACGAGTACAGCGTTTAAACGTCACGCCGCAAACGTGTCCTTGCTCATCTGTGGCAATAAAAGCAGGTCCCCAACCATTCTTGATTGACACACCATCTTCCTGCGCTTCTGTGATTTCTTCTGGTAGTGCAGGCATCTCTTCTGGCTGCTCTAGGCACACCATAGTAACTGACTCTGAGCCACAACGCGTAGAAACTCGAGCCGCATCAATAGCAACATTACCGCCGCCAATGACCACTGTCTTACCAGGTACTTCATGCAGAGGATGCTCGGTTACAAAATGCAAGAAATCAACAGCAGAAATAACCCCATCGGCGTCTTCTCCAGCAATATTGGCCTTTCTACCGCCCTGGCAACCAATGGCAACATAAAAACCAATAAAGCCTTGAGCGCGCAGTTCATCAAGGGTTATGTCTTTTCCTACCTCAATGCCACAGCGAATCTCAACACCCATTTCTTTAAGAATGTCAATCTCTACGGCAACAACGTTTTTCTCGAGCTTGTAAG
Organism: Atopobium sp.; assembly: GCA_015259045.1. Taxonomy (GTDB): domain Bacteria; phylum Actinomycetota; class Coriobacteriia; order Coriobacteriales; family Atopobiaceae; genus Lancefieldella. Next base: position 3,525 of record JABZHD010000081.1, read on the forward strand.
AAGGAATGCCATATACCATCATTCCGCCAGGAAGGAGGTTCTTCTCAAAAACGACGGGGTTGTAACCGTGTTCTGCCAGGTAATATGCACAGGACAGGCCGGCTGGACCTGCACCAATAATGGCAATTTTCTGGTTGAATCGGCCTCTATTTGATGGGATAACTGGCTCTGGAATAAAGCGATGCTCTGCCTCTAGATCTTTTTGAGCAATGAATTTCTTAACGTCATCAATGGCTACTGCCTGGTCAATAGTTCCTCGCGTACACGCTGCCTCGCAACGTTTATTGCAAACGCGACCACAAACAGCAGGGAATGGATTTTCTTTTTTGATGAGCTCAAGCGCATCTCGATAGCGACCTTCAGCAGCCATACGCAGATAACCCTGAACAGAAATATGCGCTGGACAGGCAACCTTACAAGGAGCGGTACCGGTATCGTGGCACTCAATACGGTTGTTATTTTTATAATTCCAATCCCAGTCAGGCTCTCCCCAGAACTTATCATCTGGAAGATCCTGCGTTGGGTAGGAAATTTTACCCTTCCTGGTAGGAAGTTTCTGACCTAACTGAGGGGCTCCAGCTGGACAAACCTCTACGCACCCACCGCAAGCAACACATTTTTCTTCATCAACGTGAGCCACAAAAGCCGAACGAGACAAATTAGGCGTATTAAACAGCTGAGAAGTTCTGAGTGCATAGCAAACATTTACGTTGCAGTTGCAAATAGCAAAGATCTTATCTTCACCGTCAATGTTGGTAATCTGATGAACAAAACCGTTTTTCTCGGCCTTTGTACAGATATCGATAACCTCATCGTAGGTAATGTAGTGGCCTTTTCCTGTTTCTACGCAGTAATCAGCCATATCGCCAATGGCAAGACACCAATCTTCTGGATCGTCAGCACAGCCGTCGCCACGAACTCGCTCAGCAAGGCGACAAGAACAGGGAGTTGCAGCATATCTATCGTATTTCTTGAGCCAATGCGAAATATGCTCAACAGTAACTGTGTGATTTACCTGCTCGATGGATCGTTCAACAGGAATGACATGCATACCAACGCCCGCGCCACCTTCAGGAACTAACTTGGTGACATTTTTGAGCGGTAGATAGGTCATACGCTCAAACAAAGAACCCATCTCGGGATGTTCTTCGAGTTGACGCTCGTTCATCACGGTAAACTCTGCGGAGCCAGGAACAAACATAGGAAGAACATACTGCTTTTGCTTGCTCTTGTTTTCCCAGTTGTACTCAATCATGCCCTTTACAGACAGGGTGTCTAGGATAGGCTGAAGCTCCCCCTCATTTTTACCAGTACGCTTGCAAAGCTCCTCTAAGGTAACTGGCTGGCGAACCTTCATGTATTTGGTTACCGCAGCTTCTTCCTCAGTCATAATTGCTGCTATGCCCCAATATTCTGGGTCATCTTTTACAATTTTGTGACCAAGGCGACTCGTAATTTTTTGAACTTCATCTCTTACAAGAGGCTTAAATTGCTCAGAAGAAGCTGGTCCAGGCTCATTTGGATCTACAGTTTTGTAATGAACTACCTCGTCATTTTCAGTAATGTGATTTTGAGCGAGTATGCGAATAGGACCGCCAGCAGGGTTAGTAGTTGGCAATACATTTCTGCGTGCAATTTCTTCATCAGTAAGACTGCCACGCATGGCATTTCCATCTTTTGGAGTCTTACGTGCTGGTACTTCCTCTGCCATGACCTCTCCTATCAGGCATAAGACATTCTTTAAGCGCTAGCCATTGGTTACTGACTGCTTTTCCACTCAGCAACTTTGCGAGAAAGCCATTCAGTCCAAGCGTCTAATCCTTCCCCAGTTTTGGCAGAGAAAGGAATAACAACCGCCTTTGGATTTCTAAGGGCCACATTTTCCTTGAGTTTTTCCAGGTCAAAATCAAAATACGGTGCTACGTCTATTTTGTTAACAAGCACCACATCACAGACCTGATACATCAAAGGGTATTTCAACGGCTTATCGTCGCCTTCGGGAACAGAAAGAATAGTGACGTTTACGCCGGCACCGGTGTCAAACTCTGCCGGACATACCAAGTTTCCAACGTTCTCTAAAAAGATAAGGTCTACATCTCC
>JABZHD010000082.1 GCA_015259045.1 Atopobium sp.
ACGCTGACTCCTGTGGCGGCCAGGTTGTCGAGCAGATTGTCTGCTACAGGCTCAGATGCCACTACAACAGCAGCGCCCGCCTGGGCAGCAGATAAGAGATAGGAGTTTCCATTGACCTTCTCGCCAGCGAAGGCCACGAAGAGCGAACCTTCCTGGACCTCACGAGAGTCGATGACGGCCGCGCCCGCAACCTCGCGGGTTCCGCGGTGGAGCAGTCGTGCATTTGTAGCTGCGACTATCTGTTCAACCGAAAGCTTAACCATGAGCTCTCCTAGTTATTGATTGGTTGAATATTAAGGCGTGTAGCTGCGTCTTTTGCAAATTGCGAGAAGACCACAGCAGCAGACTGCGACGCAAGCTGGTGGGTATCGTTAAGTCCAACGTAAACCATCAAATCAGATTCTGATGGATTCACGATACCGCAGAAGGAAGCAACAAAACCGGAATTCTCGCCGTACGAGCCGGTTTCTTCCACAACCTGCTGGCCGGTACCTGTTTTACCAGCAACAGTGTAGCCATAGATACCTGCGCGAACACCGGTGCCTTCTTTGACAACAGTAGTCATCATGTCAAGCTCGGCAGATGCTGTGGAAGCAGAAATAACGTCTTTAGTAGGCCAGGTCACCTCTTGGCCGCCCTTAGAAACCATAAAGTGCGGAGTCACCATAGTTCCCTTATTGGCAACAGCGGTATACGCGCGAATAACCTGGATAAATGGAATTGCAAGACCCTGACCAAATGCCATGTTTCCGCCAGTTGGACCCTCGTATTCGTCCAGAGAGCGGACAATTCCTGTGGCCTCACCTGGGAAGTCAATACCTGTGGCGTGTCCTATACCAAACTTATCAATTCCTGCTGCAAAGCGCTCATCACCTATGAGCTGCGTCTCAAGGAAGGCCATACCAACGTTAGAGGAACGTCTGAGCATCTCTCTTACGCTCATGTCCATGGCGCTGGTACGCCAGTCGTCGTCGGTAACCTTGTTATCGCCAACTTTGAGCTCGGTTGGGATATTGAAGGTTGAATTTGGACCAAAGAGGTTGTCATCTATACCAATTGAGGTAGTGATTACCTTAAATACGGAGCCTGGCTCATAGATACTTGAGACAAGCTTGAGGTTGAGGGATTCGTAGTCAACGCCGTTATCACTCTTAAAATCTGGCAGAGGGTACGAAGCGGCAGCATAGATTTCTCCGGTACGAGGATTCATGGCCATGATTGAGCCACCCTGCTGGGCTTCAAAGTCTTTGACTGCGGCAGTAAGCTGCTCTTCTGCCTTCTTCTGCAGCTCAATATCAATGGAAAGAACAATGTCCTGTCCATTTTGTGCCTCAGTGATGTTTGAGGTACCGCCAGCAATTGGCGTACCACCAGCGCCGGTCTCAACAATCATGTGACCATTAGTACCTGCAAGGATATCGTTGTAGTAATACTCAAGGCCAGAAGCGCCCTCGTTGTCTGCGTTTACAAAGCCCAGAATCTGAACACCAACGTTGCCATAGGGATAGACACGCTTGGTGTTATTAACAAAATAGACGCCCTTGAGGTTTTTCTCGTCAAGTGCTTTTTCAATCTTAGAAGCGGTATCAGTGTCAACACGACGACGCACATAGACAAAGGTGGTGTCTTGCTGCAGGTCTCCAAGGTAGTCTGAAGGGCTTCCGCCTAAGAGCGAGGCAAAAACCTGAGCTACGGAGCTTGCGTCTTTAATCTCTGAAGGATTGGCATAGATGTCTTTGCAGTCAACGCTCATGGCTAAGACATTGCCATTGCGGTCGTAAATGGTGCCGCGACGAGCGTGCAAGACAATGTCGTTGGTGCGGTTATTTTCGGCGCCCTTTGCAAGATCTGCTGCCGTAAAGATTTGCAGCCAAGCAAGCCTAAGAACAACAATTGCCACCATAATGGCCATAGCAGCTGCTACGCGACGGAGTCTACCTTCAGGGCCAACACCATCCGAGCCACCGCTGCTACCACGATGACCACGAAAATGCACACGAGAGGCCTCGTCGTACGAGGCCTCAGGAGTTTTTCTGCGCGATGCGCGAGTATGTCGATTCTGCGTACTCACAACGTATATTTTACGCCTAAGCGTTGTTGTTTACATCTACAACAGGGCGATTTGTCTCAAGAGTCATGCCGTAATTCTGAGTAGCAATGCGCTCAATGCGTGTAGTGCTTGCAAGCAGAGAGCGAGAAACGCGCAGGGAATCGTTAGTTGCAGTTGTTGCGCGCATTTCATTTCTGATGACGTTATTAGCCTGAAGAGTTGAAACCGTAGCGGTAGAGATACCAATGCGGACAACACCAAGTGTCAGGAAGAGTGCTGCAGCAACAGCAATAAGCTTGACACGCTGGATGAACTGGCTGCTTACGCCACGGCGAGCATCAGCATCAAGGCCGCCACCAGGGACAACCTCAAAAGATGTGCGAGTGCTCTGTTCAGGAGCGTACTCATGCTCAAACTGAGTTGTGCGTGCTACAGCTTCTGATCCGTAACGTGCCATTAAACTTCAATCCCTTCAAAAACTTCTTAACATCAAGCAACAAGTGCTATGGGGTACTTCATTTCTCTGGGTCGCGTTTAACCGCTACCCTCATCAGGGCGCTTCTCGCCCTTGGGTTGCGCTCAATCTCTTCTGGAGTGGCCACAAGAGGTTTGCGCGTAATCACGTCAACTATCGGCACTTGACCGCACATACAAACCGGGAGGTCTGGCGGGCAGATACAACCTTGACTGAGCTCGGAGAACACGTGCTTGACAATGCGATCTTCAAGCGAGTGGTACGAGATAACGCAAATCCTGCCTCCTGGATTAGCCCAGGCAATTGCAGAACGAAGCCCGCGTTCCAAAACCTCAAGCTCGTGGTTCACTTCAATACGAAGTGCTTGGAACGTCTTTCTGGCGGGATGTCCGCCGTGACGACGCGCTGCTGCGGGAATTGCTGCCTTGATTACCTCAACAAGTTCAAGCGTCGTTTGAATGGGACGCTTTTCTCGCGTTTGTACAATGCGTCGTGCAATGCGTGAGGCAAATTTCTCGTCTCCGTAAATTCGAAGGATTCGGGCGAGGTCGGCTTCGTTATAGGTGTTGATGACCTCTTGTGCAGTTGGAGTTTGTTTGCCCGGGTCCATTCGCATATCCAACGGGGCATCTTCGTGGTACGAAAAGCCTCGCTCTGGGATATCAAGCTGAGGAGAAGAAACACCAATGTCAAAAAGGAAACAATCAACTCCGGGAACTTCTGCAGAAACGAGAAGTTCATCGAGGTCGCCAAAGTTTCCCTTAAGCGGCAAAAACTCCGCGTTTGGTACTTCTTGCTTCAGGCGAGCAGCTGCTGCTTGATGAGCCATTGCGTCCTGGTCAATTCCAATGGAAAGACCATCTGGAGCAATCAGCTTTGCCATCTCTACGGTGTGGCCCGCTCCTCCTAGGGTACAGTCGCAAACAACTTCACCTGGCTTGGGGTCCAGCTCGCGCAGCACTTCTGCAAGCATTACTGGTTGGTGCCGATATTCGACTTTCAAGTTACCGTCTTCTACCTTCACGATCTTCTCGCCTCACTAGGCGCCAAAGATGAGGTCCTCGAGCGTTGCAACGCGGTCATCTGCCGAGAAGAGGCTGTTCCACTTGTTGGTGTTCCAAATCTCAAAGTGGTCGCCGTTACCGACAATGGTGACGTCGCGGTCAAGCTGGAGCTTCTCCCTAGCCTGTGGATCGGACTCGTCAATCTTTCCCAGAGCAACGCGGCCGGCCGAGTCAATGTCGACGGTTGTTGCTGCTGCGTTCAGCATGCGAAGAGCTGTGACGTCGTCGCGGTTCCTTGGGTTGAGGTTCAGACTTGCAATCCAAGCCTCATACGCCTCAGGTGAGTAGCCGTAAAGCGCGTCCTGTCGACGGAGCAAGATGACAACATCGCCAAGCTGCTTGCGCTGAGGTGCAGGAAGAGTCACGCGAATCTTGGAGTCCAGCGAACGCTGATACTGACCAGTAAGCATGTCTCCCCCTTTCACGTTGGTGCCCCTTGCCGCGCGGGCTGTGTTTGTGTTGTGTGTGCGCGGCAACGCTTGGGCATAGTCCGTCGATTGAACGTGGAATAAATATAACTCATTCCGACACTTACACACACTAGAAAACACTTTCCAACACCAAGTATTTTTCTTATGGTCTAGCTGGGGTTTAACGTAGATGTGAGATATGACATTTTGACCACAATATGTAGTGTTTAAAAAAATCCGAACTACAAAAGAACGGATTTTCTTAGTCTTGGACTCAATTTATTAATTTTTTATGAAGTGAAAATTTTTGAGGAAATTGTGGTGAACTCGTGGCGAAAATCACACGTTACTCAAACAAAACCTTCGTCTTGCTTTTACGCAGTCACCACTTTGCCCCACACCTGTCCCACGCTTGTCTAACACTTGCGTCAAGCGCGATTATTTGTCCGCGTGAACGTGGGCTCTTGGGTGAGCCTCAAGGTACACGTCTCTAATGTGCGACCTATCTACGTGCGTATAGAGCTGCGTGGTTGAAATATCAACGTGTCCCAAAAGCTCCTGCACCGAGCGAAGATCAGCGCCACCCTCTAGAAGGTGTGTGGCAAAACTGTGGCGCAGTGTGTGAGGATGCAAACCTTCAATCCCCACTACCCTGCCGTAATTTGCCACCAGTTTATGTACCGACTGGCGAGAAATACGTCCACCTCTGGCGTTCACAAACACCTCAGATACCTGGCCGTGCTTAAGCAAAAGCGAACGAGCCTCATAAAGGTATGTTTTAAGCGCACGATACGCAGAGCCCAACACAGGGACTACGCGCTCTTTGGAACCCTTACCAAAAACACGCAAAAGTTCATCTTCTAGAAGGACACCTCGAACCTCAAGATCGCAAAGCTCAGACACACGAAGCCCACACCCATACAGCAACTCAAGTATGGCTCTATCGCGAATACCTAGAGGCGAATTAGGAAATGGCTGATCAAGCAGCTCTTCTACCTTCTCTTGAGAGATAACATCGGGAAGCCTTTGAATTCTTGCTGCAGTAGGTAAATCTTCAGCTGGAGATGACTCACAAATTTGCTCGACAGCCATAAACTTGTGGAAGTTTCTAATAGCTGCAGTGTGACGCTCAACCGAAGCTGGAGCCATACCTAAATCTCTAAGAGAGCCTATGTACTCTTCAACATCGGAGCGAGTTACCTGGTTGGGCAAAGTAATCTTTTTGCCATTCAGCCAAAGCAAATAACCCTCTAAATCTCTGGTATAGGCATCAAGCGTATTTACAGAAAGACCTCGCTCAACAGCAACGTACGCTAAAAATTCTGTACGCGCCTGAGCGAGGTCCATAAGTATTCTTCCCTATTAAAAATTCTGCTTAGAGAGCCTGGTTTACATCATGACGGTCAACACCCTCATGATGAGCAATTGCTGCACGTGCAAACTCACGGAACAAAGGCGCAGGATGAGTTGGACGGCTCTTGAACTCTGGATGTGCCTGACTTGCAACAAACCAAGGGTGAACAGACTCTGGAAGCTCAATCATCTCTACAAGGCGATCATCTGG
>JABZHD010000083.1 GCA_015259045.1 Atopobium sp.
TTACTGATACAGGTGCAACTGACGAGCAGATCCAAGAGCTCAAAGCCGCAGGCCTCAAGGATGTTGTCTGCGTCACTCCTTCTATTCTTCCTGCTAAGTAAGACTTGCGCTTCATCATTTATTAAGCGAACACAGACGGCGACCTTTTACAGGTCGCCTTCTTACATTGCAAAATTTTTACGTGTAATTGTGTTTAATCGCATCCGGCTACACGCACCCACCGAAGTTCAACAGGACCATCTGTCGAGCAGCTTGCTGACCAAACAGCGATTAGCAGCGATTAGCTTTCCAAAGCTTCAAATGACTTAAAGCCTTCGCCGATTGCCTCGTGGACCTCTGAAACAAATACCAGTGCATCGGGGTCAATCTCAGAAACGATAACTTTCAGCTGAACAACCTCCGTACGACCAAGAACGCACATCAAAACAGGCTTGTGCGCACCACTCCACAGTCCGCGCGCCTGAAGCTCCGTACAGCCACGATTAAGGTTATAAAGAATCTCGTGAGCGATTGCATCGTGCTCAGAGGAAATAATGTAAACGCAGCGCTCAGATCTTGGTCCGTCGATGACAAAGTCAATCATTTTTCCTGTGACAAAGATTGCCAAGGTAGAATACAGACCGTTTTCTAGCGAGAAGACCGGAATAGCTGCAATAATAATGAGAATATCTACAATAATGATTGCGGTACCTGATGGAATACCAAAGCGCTTGGAAACCGCCTGAGCAATGATGTCTGTACCGCCAGTATTTCCACCCGCTCTAAATACAAGGCCAAGACCAAAACCACAGATAATACTGCCCCACAGAGCAGCAAGCATAAGATCATTGGCGCCAAGAGCTGGTAAAAAAGGTGCAAATAAATCAACAAAAATACTAGAAATTAAGAAGCCTACAACGCTCTTGAGCAAGTATTTTTTGTTGCCGCTTTTTGCAACAAAAGCCATCAAAATGATATTCATAGCGATTGTTTGCATACCAACTGGCAAATCAAAACCAAAAGGCAATGCAACAGCTCTAATAATCGTTGCAAAACCAGTAATACCACCAGCCGCAAGTCCGTTAGGAACTTCAAATACATCAAGGCCAACTGCAAAAATTGCACAGCCAAGGACGATAAAGAACGAATCTTTAAAGGTCTTTTGCCAAGTAGATTTTTGCACACTAATCCTTTCCGCCAACAACCCAGCGATGGTACGCAATGATGAACTGATCAAGATCGCCGTCTGAAAGAACGGACTCTACGTTTCCTGTTTCTGTACCTGTTCTTAAGTCCTTAATGAGCTGATAAGGATAAAGAACATAACTCCTAATTTGATTGCCAAACGAGATTTCTCTCTTTGGACCGCGAAGCTCATCCAGCTCAGCTTCGCGTTTCTCCTTTTCAATCTCATACAAACGACTGCGCAAGATATTCATTGCCGCAGCTTTGTTCTGAAGCTGGCTGCGTTCGTTTTGGCAGGTTACTACCGTTCCTGTTGGAATATGTGTAATACGAACTGCCGAGTCTGTAGTGTTAACTCCCTGGCCTCCTGGACCAGATGCATGATAGACATCAATACGCAGGTCATTGGGGTCAATAGCAACTTCAATATCTTCAGGAAGAACGGGTAAAACTTCTACACCAGCAAATGACGTCTGCCTGCGTTTCTTATCGTCAGTAGGAGAAATTCTTACCAGACGATGCACACCTTGCTCTGCACGAAGCATACCGTAAGCATTTTTGCCACTTACCGTAAAGGTTGCGCGGTCAAGGCCGATAACCTCCGCAACAGGAGCGTCGTTGATATCAACTTTCCAACCACGGCGATCGCAATATTTGAGATACATGCGAAAAAGCATCTCGCACCAGTCTTGAGCCTCAAGACCGCCCTGACCAGGCTTAATAGTAACAATTGCATCACCATGATCAAGTTCATCAGTAAACCAGCTTGAAAGCTCAAGCTCCGACAAGTCTTTTTCAAGAGATGTCGCAAGCGCTTGAGATTCGTCGAGTGATGCTTGGTCTCCAAGCTCTGTTCCAAGCTCAAAAGCGGCCTCAGCATCACCGAGTTTCTCTTTAGCTCTATCAATACCAGCAACATCATCGCGAAGTGATGCTAGTTGAGTCATTATTTTTTGCGCAGCTTCAGCGTCGTCCCAAAAATTGGGACGAGCAATTTCTGCCTCAAGTTCTGAAATTTGCTGACGCTTCTCAGTGAGGTGAAGATATCCTTCTACCTCAGAGAGACGCTCCGCTAAAGCTTGGAGCGAAACAGCCTCTGTATCAGCCATTCTTACCTATTTCGGCCGTGGCAGTTCTTAAACTTTTTGCCACTTCCACATGGGCAAGGGTCATTGCGACCAACGTTGACGTAAGGATTTGGATCGTCAGACTTACGGTAGGTTGATACAGAAGACTGGCTGACGCCGGTTCCCTGTGGACTCTTTCCAATAGCTGCGGCATTCTTAAGCATGCTCTTGCCTTGCTTAAGTGCCTTTTGATCACCGTCGGTCTCTTCTCCACCAGAATAGTGAGCATTCTGGAAGGCCTCTGCCTCAGTATTCTGACGTGGACGATTAACCAACTCAAGGCGAAGAATAGTACGGAGGAAGTCCTCGTACATGGTGTTTACCAGCAGCGTAAATGCCTCGTATGCCTCGGTCTTATACTCAACCAGAGGATCGCGCTGACCAAAACCACGAAGACCAATACCGGTCTTTAGGTAATCCATCTCCTGGAGGTATGCCATCCAACGAGTATCAATGACGCGAAGCATTACCTGAGCAGCAAGCTCACGCATAACTTCTTCACCAAGCTTCTGGGTCTTCTCGTCAAAGGTCTTTTGGACAAATGCGGTGACATCTTCTTCAAGCTGCTCAAACTTGGTGTCCTCGGTAAACTCTGGAAGATCAGTCTTACCAGTAAGTTCAGTGAGCCACTTCTCAAGACCCTCAAGATCCCACTCGTCAGCATCTCCGTAACAGAACTCCTCGCAAATGCGCTGAGTAGTAGAAGCAGTGACTGTCTCGATGAGCTCCATAAGATCCTTACCGTCAAGAATCTTGTTTCTCTCTGCGTAAATGACCTGACGCTGTTTGTTCATAACATCGTCGTAATCGAGGACGTTCTTACGCATTGCAAAGTTGACTTCCTCAACCTTGCGCTGGGCGCCCTCGACAAGCTTGGTAACAATCTTTGCCTTAATTGGCATATCGTCTGGAAGCTCATAGCGCTGCATCATTGCTGCAACGCCATCCATGCGATCTCCACCAAAGCGGCGCATCAAATCATCTTCAAGAGAAAGGTAGAACTGGGTCTGACCAGGGTCTCCCTGACGACCAGAACGACCACGAAGCTGATTGTCAATACGACGGCTCTCATGACGCTCGGTACCAATAACGCACAAACCACCCGCAGCGGTTACTGCCTCACGCTCAGTAGCGCAGATTTCCTTTGCTTCTTTGCGCGCAGTTTCTTTTTGCTCCTGAGTAGCCTCAGCTGGCTCAATTCCCTGGTTACGAAGGATATCTTCAGCCATGACATCTGGGTTGCCACCCAAAAGAATATCGGTACCACGACCTGCCATGTTGGTTGCAATAGTAACTGCACCCTCACGACCAGCCTGAGCAATAATCTGTGCCTCACGCTCATGGAACTTAGCGTTCAAAACGTTATGTTTAATGCCACGTTTAGACAGAATGCGAGAAATGCGCTCGGAGTTGTCAATGGAAACGGTACCAACAAGTACTGGCTGACCATTCTGATGACGCTCTTCAACGTCTCTTACGACAGCTTCAAACTTAGCGTCAATAGTACGATAGACCAGGTCATCGAGGTCTTCACGCTTAACCGGACGGTTGGGTGGAATAACTTGAACAGGAACGTGATAAACTTCACGGAACTCCGCGTCCTCGGTCATTGCGGTACCGGTCATACCGGAGAGCTTGTCGTACATGAGGAAGTAGTTCTGGAGGGTGATAGTTGCCAGAGTCTGGTTTTCTTCACGTACCTGAACATTCTCTTTTGCCTCAATTGCCTGGTGAAGACCTTCAGAATAACGACGGCCTTCCATGATACGACCAGTAAACTCATCAACAATCTTTACTTCGCCATCAATGACAACGTACTGCTGGTCACGATGGAACATATACTCAGCCTTCAGCGCCTGCTGAAGATGATTGACTAGCTGGCCAGTCTCATCGTTGTAGATATCGTCAATGTTGAGAGCGCGCTCGACCTTCTCGAGACCAATCTCTGTTGTTGCAATGGTGTGCTTTGCCTCATCCATCTCAAAGTCAACATCTGGAGTTAATCCACGAACTGCCTTTGCAAAATCCTTATAGGTACCTGCGGATTTAGTGCCAGCACCAGAAATAATCAGAGGAGTACGAGCCTCATCGATAAGGATGGAGTCAACCTCGTCGACGATGGCGTAGTGGTGTCCACGCTGAACACGCATCTCTGGACGAGTAACCATGTTGTCGCGCAGGTAGTCAAAGCCAAACTCTGAGTTTGTACCATAGGTAATATCTGCCTCATATGCAGGCTTTTTAAGGCTCAGGCGCATGCCGTTCTGCAGAAGGCCAACACTGATGCCCAAGAACTTGTAGATGGTGCCCATCCACTCACTGTCTCGTTTAGCCAGGTAGTCATTGACCGTAACGATGTGAACGCCTTCGCCGCTCAGTGCGTTAAGGTAACCAGCAAGAGTGGAGACAAGCGTCTTACCTTCACCGGTCTTCATCTCTGCGATAGTGCCCTTATGCAGCGCGATACCACCGATGAGCTGGACATCAAAGTGACGCTGACCAATAGTTCTTACTGACGCCTCACGTACCGTCGCAAAAGCCTCTGGGAGAAGATCGTCTAGACTTTCACCTTCAGCATAGCGAGCCTTGAACTTCTCGGTCTGAGCCTGAAGCTCTTCATCGCTCATTTCCTGCATTGTTGGCTCAAGCGCATTGATCTTCTCGACAATACGCTGATATGCTTTGAGGTCCTTGTCAGCGCCAAAGGACAGAATCTTAGAGAGGAAATTAGGCATAGCTTTTTCCTTGACGTCGGGCATCTATCTTCGGTTGATAGACACAGTATTCAACTTATATATCATACCCCGTCTAACTGCTTGAATCACACTACATGGCGTCGTAAAATCCCAATTTCGTTATTTCTCCACCACTAGTTTCTATTGATTCTTTTCCCTTTTCTGCACCTGCAATCATCCTGAGCTGTTTAGACGGCATTTTTCTACGCTTCATAACGTATTTCTGCACGTACAAATCGTAGTAATGCTGCGCATCCTGCGCCCGACCACATTTTCTCAGTGCCTGAATGAGCGCCATAAGTGTGTCCTCTCGCATATCATCAACAAGGTAGGCGAGCTCTGCAAAATGTACCGCAAGCGTATAGTGGGTAATTCTCAAAGCAGCCGCCGAAGCCGTTACCATGGTAT
>JABZHD010000084.1 GCA_015259045.1 Atopobium sp.
GCTGGTGCACTTATTGAAGAGTGTGGTCTTAAGGGAGTTACTGAAGGCGGCGCACAGATTTCTGATGTTCATGCAAACTTTATTGTGAATACCGGCAACGCTACCGCTTCAGATGTCATTGCGCTCATGCGCAGGGCACACGATGCCGTGCAAGAAAATTTTGACATTGATCTTCAGCCAGAGGTTAAACTTCTGGGTTTTGGGGCATAGGGAAGATATGGCAGAAGATACTTCAAAGCAACCAACACGCCGCAAGGGCACAAAGAGGGAGCCTTTATCGTCTGGAACTACTCAGGCGGCAGGGGCAACCAAGCCTTCGTTTATGAGCAAGGCTTTTAAGCCTAAGCCAAAGGTTGAGGCTACAACTTCTGATACAAAGCCCTCTACTAAAAAGATTTCTACTAAAAAGCCAAATAACGCTACAAAAACTGCAGCTCAAGCTCGTGCCGAGCGTATTAAACACAGCAGAAAAGTATCGTTTAAGGCAGTACGCACGGCCTTTATCGTTTTGCTTAGCCTCGCCCTTCTCGCTGGCATTGCTTTTCTCGTCCTACGTTCATCCTCAGTCTTTGCTATTACCAACATTCAGGTAGAGCCAACAGAGCACGTCTCTAACGAGCAAATTCAAAAGCTCATTGCAGTAGAAGAGGGAACAACGCTGCTTAATATGGATGAGTCCCTTATTACCCAAGAACTACAGAAGGACCCTTGGGTAGCTTCTGCAACGTACGAGAGGCAGTTCCCCAATACGCTACGTATTACCATCACAGAGCGTAAGGTTACAGCCATAGTGGCGCTTTCTTCTGGGCCGGTTGCATGGTATTTGGGCGAGAATAACGTCTGGCTAGAGGCAGATCAGCTCAACGTACCAGAAGGAAAGACTACTGCTACCGTTGCGCTTGAGAAGGCAACCTCAGAAGGTGAGCTGCTTATCACAGATGTTCCTGCAACGGTTTCTCCGGTAGCGGGTACCACAGCAACAGACGCAGAAATTCAAGCGGTTATGCAGTATCAGTCTACGTTCTCATCAGAGCTCACGTCACAGATTGTGAGTTACTCTGCTAGTAGCGTTGATGCTATCTCTGTCACGCTTACCAATGGTGTACAGGTTGCCCTAGGCTCTCCAACACAGATTGCTGACAAAGAAAAAGTGATTCTGGCAATGCTTAAGCAGTTCCCAGGAGAGCTTACGTACTTGAATGTAAGAACACCTGCAAGCCCAACCTATAGGCGCGTTTCTACCGGAAACGTTCAGTCTGGCTCTGGTGTTTCGTAGGTAAACGCGCAGACAATGCGCACCGTTAGGGAATAGTTTCCTACCGTTTACCAGGTTTCTTCACAATTTCTACATATTATTTGACTTGTATGGGTCAGTTGTGCAAATATACCCCGCTTTGCATGAAGCGTAAGCCTTAACTTGAGGTTTAGGGTTTTATACAGCGGTTCTGCGAGCGCATAAACGTAGCCTAAGCGCAGTCGCGCTCCGGGACAAACGGGCACAAGAGTGCCTCAAGGAGGAAGACATGATTAAGGACACCGATACCCTTAACAACTATCTTGCTGTTATCAAGGTTGTTGGCGTTGGTGGCGGCGGAACTAACGCTGTCAACCGCATGATTGAAGAAGGCATCCGTGGCGTTGAGTTCGTTGCTGTAAACACCGATGCACAGGCACTTGCAATCTCCGATGCTGACATTAAGGTTCACATCGGTACTGACATCACCAAGGGCCTTGGCGCTGGCGCTAACCCTGAGGTTGGTAAAGAGGCAGCAGAGGATAGCCGCGATGAGATCAAGGCAGCACTTGCTGGCGCTGATATGGTCTTCATCACTGCTGGTGAGGGTGGCGGTACTGGTACCGGCGCTGCTCCAGTTGTTGCTGATATTGCAAAGAATGACGTTGGCGCACTGACCGTTGGCGTTGTTACTAAGCCATTCTCCTTCGAGGGTCGTCGTCGTTATGGTTCTGCAGCTGACGGTATCAAGACTCTTTCCGAGAATGTTGATACGCTCATTGTTATTCCAAACGATCGTCTGCTTGATCTTTCTGAGAAGAAGACCACCATGCTTGAGGCATTCCGCATGGCTGACGACGTTCTATGCCAGGGCACCCAGGGTATTACCGACCTCATCACTGTTCCTGGTCTGATTAACCTCGACTTTGCAGACGTCTGCACCATCATGAAGGGCGCAGGTAGCGCAATGATGGGCATTGGTATTGCTGCTGGTGATAACCGCGCTGCTGATGCTGCAACTGAGGCAATTTCTAGCCGCCTGCTTGAGAGTTCCATCGAGGGTGCAACCCGCGTTCTTCTCTCTATTGCTGGTAATAAAGACCTTGGTATTCAGGAGATTAACGAGGCAGCTGACCTGGTTGCTAAGAACGTTGATCCTGATGCAAACATCATCTTTGGTACTGTTGTTGATGAGTCTCTGGGCGATCAGGTTCGCGTAACCGTTATTGCAACTGGTTTCAATGACTCTAACGTTCAGCAGCAGCTTCCAACTCTGAACACTCAGAGTACCACCCGTCCAAGCCGTCCTGTTCAGCCACAGCCAACTCGTCCTGTAGCTGCTCAGCCACAGCCTGCTCGCACCAACAACTCTTCTAATGAGAAAGAGTTTGATATTCCAGACTTCCTTAAGCGTAGCCGCATCTAAATATGTGCGCGCTGAATAGACAGTGCTTACACGGCGTGACCCTGCTCATGGATCCTGAGGTTCCATGCGGGGTCACGCTCGCATTTACTGAGCGTACTGGCGGTTTTTCAGAAGGGGAGTTTGCTTCCCTCAATCTGGGCAGTAGATGTGGAGACAATCTGCAACAGGTGCAAAAGAACCGCCTGCTGGTCTTAGAGGCTCTTGGAGCTGGCGAGCTTTTCTCGCAACTCCTTATTCCTCATCAGGTGCACGGAAGCAAGGTAGTTTGTCTGACTTCCAATACATCAGAGGCTTTTGAACTGGCTCAAGCTGAGGCAGAAGCTGGTGCAGACGCCATAGTATGTACGGTTCAAAATACGCCTGTGATGTTGGCGTTTGCCGATTGTGTGCCGGTAATTCTTGTAGCTCCCGGCGGATTTGCAGTGGCACATTCTGGCTGGAAAGGCACAATTGCCCGCATTTCTGCGCGCGCAACCGAGGCGCTTTGCCAGGCAACTGGCTCCACTCCCTCCGAGGTCAAAGCCTATATTGGTCCGCACATTGGCAGCGCTGACTACGAGGTTTCTCCAGAGCTTATCCAGATGTTCTTACAAGAGTTTGGTCCCGGCGTTGTAGACCGTGCATCTGGCGAGAGGTACTTAGATCTTGGATATGCCGTCAGAGCCGCACTGGTAGATGCTGGTGTACGAGCGTCTGCTATCGAAGAGGTTACTGACTCGACGGCCTCTACAACTGAGCGGTTCTTCTCGTACCGAGCAGAGCATGGTAAGTGCGGAAGACACGCGGCTGTTGCTTACATGGCGTCAAAGTAGGGTAGAAGACGTTTAGCGCTATCGGAGAAGGCGTTTAGGTCTACAAAAAAGTCGTTAAACGTTACGTAAGATGTTGATGTATTCACCGCAAGAGATGATGGCTATGACGTACGATTCAGACGAATATCTTGAGTTTATAAAGGCTCGTAGAGCTCAGATTGAGTTACTTGTGGCGGATGCTGCAAAAAAGTCCGGCAGAATCGCCTCTGAGATTGAAATTGTGGCCGTCTCCAAAACCGTTCCTGTTGAGGCTGTCCTTGCAGCTTATAAGGCAGGCTATAGGGTTTTTGGCGAGAATCGCCCACAAGAGCTGACACATAAACTGACGTGTTTGTCTGAAACTCCTTTTGCGTCTGAGATATCTTTTGACATGATTGGCAATCTTCAAAAGAACAAGATTAACCAGGTAGTTGGTAAGGTTCGCTACATTCATTCAATTTCTTCTGAGCACCTCGCAGAGGCGGTTTCAAAGCGCGCGGAGGCAAAGGACTCTCAGGAGTCTGTGCTACTTGAGGTAAACGTTTCCGCCGAAGCCTCAAAATCGGGTTTCTCGCCAGAAGAGGTGTCTGAGTCTATCCAAAGGATTGTTGAGCTTCCTCATATTTCCGTTGTGGGACTTATGACTATGGCACCAAAGGATGATCCAGAGCGCGCTAAGAGGACGTTTGCGGGACTTAGAGAATTGCGTGACAAGCTGAGAGAGCAAGTTGGTTTGAAGTTAGATGTTCTTTCTTGTGGCATGAGTGATGACTTTACGTATGCCATTGAAGAGGGTTCTACTACTATTCGCCTGGGTCGAGTATTGTTTGATCCAGCCTATACGTTGAGTGGGCACTAAAATAGTTGCAAGTTTTTGATACAGTAGTAAGAAGTTACGTGCGTTACAGAAAGGCACAATGATGAGCATTCTTGATACGCTAAGAGCAAAGCTTCGTGGTGGTCAGGACGATGAGTACTACGACGATGAGTATTACGGCGATGAGGGCTATGACGAGGTAGACGAAGCTTCTCCTCGTTCGTACGATGACCGTGCACAGCAAGGCTCTTCCAACAGACTACTGGGTAATCCATCCAGGCCAGAAGCAGAGAGTGTTTCTGTGTATACACGCTCTGGTAAGCCAATCAGCACCAATCCAGCCGCTTCTTACAATCCTCAGCAGGATATGCGCTCCCGTGCTTCTGCGTATGCATCTCGTCAGGAGCCTTCCGGATACACTCCTTCTTACGAGCATACGGTAAGCCCAAATTTGCCAACTCCTGGTGACATTGGTCTTCGTCCTGTGAGTCGTACAAGCTATTCCGGACAGTTGCCACCATACGTTCTTCGTCCTGTTTCTTATGACGATGTTCAGTCGGTAGTTCGTCGTGTTCGTACTGGTCAGCCAGTTGTCCTTATCTTTAAGAACACCAACATTGAGGTTGCTAAGAGAATTTTGGACTTCAGTTTTGGTCTTTCTTATGGCCTTGATGGCGCTGTTGAAGAAGTTGCTGACCGTGTTTTTGTTGTACTTCCTCATGGTGTCTCTTTGACGCAGGCTGATCTTGATAAGCTTGCTGATGAGGGAGAGATTACCAGGTAACTGGAGGTTTTTGTGTTTTCGTATTATGTTTTAAACGCACTCTATACCTTGTTTAGGATTTACAGCGTCTGCATTGTGGTATGGTGTCTGTCCTCTTGGATTACCGTTTCAAATGATTCGGTTAGAAACATTCTTAAGGCAATTGGCAAAATTGTTGAGCCATATCTCAGTGTGTTTAGACGGACTATTCCTCCAATTTCCGGCGTTGACCTCTCACCTATTATTGCGCTTTTTGTGCTTAATCTTGTGGAACGTTTGGCCATTTCGACGCTGGGCCTTATACTAATATAGGAAACTAGTTTGTCTTTAATTACAAACTGAG
>JABZHD010000085.1 GCA_015259045.1 Atopobium sp.
AATAAGACCTACGCATTTGAAGACAAAGTCTATGGTCAAACATCTCAAAATCTTTCTAAATCATGTGGAGACTTTATCGTCCAGCGTGCAGACGAAGTCTTTGCATATCAGCTTGCCGTAGTAGTTGACGATGCTGACATGGGCGTAACTGAAGTAGTTAGAGGATCAGATCTTCTGTCTTCAACGCCCAGACAGCTTTATCTGCAAGACGTGCTTGGTTTTTCTCATCCCATCTACACTCACCTCCCTCTACTTGTTGCGCCTGATGGCAGGAGACTTTCTAAACGCAATCACGATCTAGATCTTGGTGTCCTTAGAGCCCAAGGAAAAACACCAGAAGAGATTCTTGGCTTTCTTGCTTATTGCGTAGGTCTCACGAAAGAGAATGAGCCCCTTTCCGCAGTACAAATTGCAAATCGTTTTTCTTGGGAGATACTTCGCGCTCACCGAAAAAACGTGGTTGTTGAGCATTTTTCACATGTTTTGTAAAATGTCTTATTGTGAGTGACGCCAGTTCGGGGTATCATTCTCAAGCACCCATTTTGGAGAGCTGACCGAGAGGCCGAAGGTGCTCGCCTGCTAAGCGAGTATGGGCCCCAAGCCCATCTGGGGTTCGAATCCCCAGCTCTCCGCCAGAATTTTCTGCTCGTTGCATCTCTGCAACGAGCTTTTTTCTTACCAAGAAGAACTTTTTCTAAGATTAGTCTTGCATTTTCAACTGGAAAATGGCATTCTATCTACTTGCACGCGGCGTTACCTCAGCTGGATAGAGGACCTGACTACGAATCAGGGCGTCATAGGTTCGAATCCTATACGCCGCACCACTTGAACTTAGGAGCTCCTTCGGGAGCTCTTTTTTATTATTTACCTGGTCTTAAAGCTACTTCACCGGAAGAGTTTGCATACAAATACTGATAAGAAATGCCGGCTTCATCAAGCTCATCCATTACCTCAGCCATGCATGTTTCCGCCATGATGACCTCAAGATACTCTTGTGGACTTAGATCTTTTAAACCCATTCTACCTTGGTCTGAAATCCACTTTCTTAAAGTTGTAAGTTGCTCTGGTGCAATATGGATCTCTGAATAAAACTCCTTGTGACCAAATCCAATTTTTGCCGCACTGCCCTGAACAAACTGCCTTAATACAATTTCTTTCTGTACCTCTACCAGACCTTTCATAGCCACCTCTTTCTTCTTTTACTGATCTCAGTATAGCAAATTTATAGAACATATGTTCTATAAATCAGTAAAAGAAATGGTCTTCACAATTCACGAGAAGACCATTTCAGAGATTGAATTAATTTTGATTAAAAAGAGAAACTATTCTGGTCGAATAACCTCGATGCCACCCATGTAAGGACGGAGCGCCTCGGGCACGGTAACGGAGCCATCTGCGTTCTGATAATTCTCCATAATTGCAGCCATGGTACGGCCAACTGCCAGACCGGAGC
The DNA here is from genome assembly GCA_015259045.1 of Atopobium sp. GTDB lineage: Bacteria > Actinomycetota > Coriobacteriia > Coriobacteriales > Atopobiaceae > Lancefieldella. Next base: position 1,454 of record JABZHD010000085.1, read on the forward strand.
CGTTAAGCGTGTGAACCAGACGGGTGCCCTTGAACTCTGCTGGATCCTTATAGCGGATATTTGCACGACGAGCCTGGAAATCCCAGCAGTTAGAGCAAGAAGAAATCTCCTTGTATGCGTTATAGCTTGGGAGCCAAACTTCAATGTCATAGCACTTGCATGCAGAGAAGCCAATGTCACCAGTGCAGAGAGTAACCACGTGATAAGGAAGACCCAGAAGCTGAAGGATCTTCTCGGCTTCCTGAACCATGGACTCAAGCTGATTCATGGAGTCTTCAGGCTTTGCAAACTTGACCATCTCTACCTTGTCAAACTGGTGAACGCGGATGATGCCACGGGTGTCTCGACCAGCTGAACCTGCCTCCTCGCGGAAGCATGGGGTGAATGCGGTATAGAGCAGAGGGAGCTGAGATGCGTCCAGAATCTCGTCACGATGGATGTTTGTGAGCTGGACCTCAGCAGTTGGAATGAGGTAGAGGTCAGGCTGTACGTGATAGAGGTCCTCTTCAAATTTAGGAAGCTGGCCAGTGCCAAACAGAGAATCCTGATTTGTGATAACTGGTGGCCACCACTCTTTGAAGCCTGCCTGGTTATGTGTATCAATCATGAAGTTGATAAGCGCACGCTCCATGCGAGCGCCCATGCCGCCAAGCAGATAGAAGCGAGTTCCTGCAAGCTTTACGCCACGGTCAAAATCAATCATGCCCAGCTCAGGTCCAAGATCCCAGTGTGCCTTTGGCTCAAAATCAAACTGAGTTGGCTCTCCCCACTTGCGAACCTCAGGGTTATCGGAGTCATCCTTGCCATAAGGAACGGATGCGTCAGGAATGTTTGGAATAGCTGCAACAAGGGCGGTGAGCTCTTCCTCAACCTCTCCGCGGCGCTGATCAAGCTCTGCGATGCGGTCTTTATTAGCTGCTACCTGCTCTTTAGCTGCCTCAGCCTCTTCCTTCTTGCCCTCACGCATAAGAAGGCCAATCTGCTTAGAAACAGCGTTACGCTCTGCCTGAAGAGACTCAACCTCGGCAATTACGCTTCTGCGCTCCTCGTCAAGCTCAAAGAATTTCTCGCGATCCCAATGGGCGTTTTGCCTGGACTCGCAAGACTTATCTACGAGGTCAGGATTCTCGCGCACAAATTTGATATCAAGCATGCAGCTTCTCCTTGAATCAACACTTTTTAGCAGTGCATTTTTTCTTATAGCTTACCAAGTATATACTTGTATTCAGATTCTTAACCCTTCACATGTTCTGGAGCTAGATTATGGACGCAATTAACTCATTTGTCGGCTGGCTTTTTGGCGATAAAACCGGTGTGTTGTTCCTCGTACTTGGTGGAATTTTGCTCTTTTTGGTTATTTCCTTTGTGCTGGAGCGCAAAACCAAAAAGATGTATTTCAATCATAAAAAGACTGAGGACGACTGGGATCTCTTTGGCGACGACCAAGAGGGTTGGTCTGACTTTGAATCAGATAACAAATAGGTAACAAAAAGCCCCGTAAAGGGGCTTTTTTAAATGCAAATGGTGCGGGCGAAGGGACTTGAACCCCCATGAACTTGCGTTCATACGGACCTGAACCGTACGCGTCTGCCAATTCCGCCACACCCGCGTGCTAGGGAATAATACTACAACATTTTGTTTTCTTCTAATGGAAAAACAATAGATATATAAGAAAATTCTTTTCAGCGGTAGAATATAGACAGTCACGGCCGACAAACACACTTTAAACACAGGAGGTTGCCGTGAGTGACTCGCGGTCACAGACCACGCAGACTACATATCTACATTCACCTTCTGCTCAGCAGGCATCACCTGCGGCTGAGCCAGAAATTTTGCTGGACCGATATCGCGTTCTTGCTCGCAGAGGTAACGGAGGCTTTGGCACCGTTTGTACCTGCTGGGATACTCGTTTGCAGAGGCGCGTAGCTATAAAACGCATGCCACTGTTAGGGGCTTCCGAGACTCCCGGCGTGCTTGCTTCAACTGTTGACGAGGCTCTTTCTGAGGCTCGAACTGCCTGTTTGCTGGCGCATCCCAACATTGTGACTGTTCATGACTTTGAGATTGAGGGCGATTACGCCTATCTGGTCATGGAGTTTGTTGATGGCCTTAATTTATCGGAGCTCTTGGCTCGCGTTGAGGGTGGCTACCTCACCTATGCCGAAGCAGCTCACATGGTGTCTTCACTTGCAAAGGCGCTTCACTATGCCCATGAAAACGGCGTACTCCATCTGGACATCAAGCCAACAAATATCATGATTGACCGCCAGGGTACGGTAAAACTTGCCGACTTTGGTATGGCAACACTTGCCTCAGCTGCTGGTTATGGTGGTGCTCGCGGAGGTACGGTAGGCTACATGCCTCCTGAACAGGTTGAGGGTATGCTTGTTGACGAGCGTGCTGATATTTTCTCGCTTGCTGTTGTTCTGAGGCAGGCGCTAACGGGCGTCAATGTATTTGCGGGCAGAACAGCTAAAGAATCCCTTGATCACATCTACAAGGGCCCAAAAATTCCTCTGCTCAAACAAGATCCCGAGGTTCCCTTTGCTGTAGATGCCGCCTTGACGCAGGCGCTTTCTCCCGAGCCATCCATGCGACAAGGCAGTGTGTCTGAATTTGCCCAAGATATTGTGACCCCTCTTGGCAGTGAAAAACAGGGCGAGAAAAGCCTCAAGGCCCTCGTAGAACAGTCAGAAGAAGAGGAAACCGAGACGTGGGACGTCAAGCATCTTCCGCTCTCAATCCGCTTCCCCTGGCTGCCCTCGGCTGCCGTGCGTGGCGTATCAGCCCTGGTCACCGGCGTTCTTCTCGCCCAGTTGTTCCGGCTTATTGCTCCAGAATCGCTCACGTTTATTGTGGTGGGCTCTCTTGTAGGAGCTGCGGCAGCTGCTCTTTGGACTCCGTTGGGTTCTGCGCTTGTCATTGCATGCGCGGTATATGCTCTGGCAAGCATTAGCCCTACCAGCACTTCATTCCCGTTTGCAACACTTGTAACCTTGGTAAGCGTTATCTGGTGGGCCTTTGCAGGAAGGGTCTCAAAATTTAGCAGCATCAACTGCTTATTAGGAGCTTTATTACCTGCTCCTGTTTCAGCACCAGCGCTTGTCTCCGCTACTATGCGTCCGCTACCTGCAGTTTTAACAGGAGCTTTTAGCTATCTTTTTGGGACACTGTTTGCAAGAGGCATATCTTTGGGCTTTGCGGCAACTCCTCTTGCCTATGACTACACCTCACTGGCCTCAGGGCTTCCGTTTTGGACTCGTTTGGGAGCATGCGCTCTATCTGCTCTTTTAGGCTCACTTATGAGCCAAAAAAGACGTCGCGGATGGATGGTTTTTGGACAAATTGTCTGCGCCATATTGCTTTCAAGTGGCTTTATATGGGCAGCTTGGATGGAGAATCCCAATTTTTGGGTAGTTGAAAGTATAGTTTCTGTATTAATTACGGTATTCTTATGTGTACTTGTATGTATTGCAATTGTCCTGATAGGTCCACTTCAAGTGGATCAGGAAGGCGAGGAATTAGATGAGCTTTCTTAGTGACTTTGAAAACCGTATTGGTTCGGTCTTTGGTGCCGCACCTCAGGGATACGCAGAGCCTTTCTCTTTTAAGAAGCTTGCCAAACGCGCAGCTAAAGAGATGGAACGTGAGACGTATGAAATCGACGGTGTAGATACTGCGCCTGCCCTGTATACCGTTTTAGTTGCTCCTCAAGATGATTCACTGATGCGTCCTCTTTATGCTGATCTAACTGCAGAGGTTTCTGACTTCGTGGCTGCTCAGGCTCAGCAAAAAGATTATGTATTTGTTGGTCAGCCGCTTGTTCGTTTTATGGTTGACCCATCTCTGAAGCCTGGAAAATTTGCTGTCTTTGCAGAAAA
>JABZHD010000086.1 GCA_015259045.1 Atopobium sp.
GTATCAAGCTCCCTCATGGCATTTGTCTTTTGAACCTTTGCTGTTTTTCTCGCCATGTTATGCGCGCTTCTTCTGAGCTTTTTTCTCTGCAGCTAGACGTACATTATCACGGTCTAGAATCTCTTTGAGGAACTTGCCGGTATGACTTTCTGGAGTTGCCGCAACCTTTTCTGGCGTACCGGAAACAACTACCGTTCCACCACCATCGCCACCTTCTGGACCCATATCAATAATACGGTCAGCCATCTTAATGACATCCAGGTTGTGCTCAATAACAAGAACGGTGTTACCCGCATCAACAAGACGCTCAAGAACAACAATAAGCTGTCTGACATCCTCAAAATGAAGGCCAGTTGTTGGCTCATCCAGAATATAAAGAGTTTTACCAGTCTGCTGACGGTGAAGCTCTTTTGCAAGTTTGACGCGCTGTGCCTCGCCACCAGAAAGTGTGGTTGCTGGTTGACCAAGGTGAATGTAGCCTAGGCCAACATCATGGAGAGTCTGCAGCTTGTTCTTAATGCGAGGAATATTTGCAAAAAACGCTAGCGCCTCATGAACCGTCATATCAAGCACGTCAGAGACGGACTTGCCGTGGTAGAGAATCTCGAGCGTCTCACGGTTGTAGCGCTTACCGTGGCAGACCTCGCAAGGAACATAGACGTCAGGCAGGAAGTTCATCTCAATCTTGATCTGGCCGTCGCCCTTACAAGCCTCGCAGCGGCCTCCCTGGACGTTAAACGAGAAACGACCAGCTGAGTAACCACGAGCACGAGACTCTGGGACTGAAGCGTACAGTGCACGCAGGTCATCCCAAAGGCCAATATAGGTTGCTGGATTAGAACGAGGTGTTCTACCAATAGGACTCTGATCAATATCAATGACCTTGTCGATAAGATCAACGCCTTCAAGCTTTTTATACTCTCCTACCACACGCTTTGAATGCTGAACTGCATTAGTAAGCGCGGGCGCAAGGGTGTCGGTAACCAAAGAAGACTTACCAGAACCAGAAACACCTGTGACCACCGTTAATGTGCCCAGCTCGATAGCGGCGGAAACGTTCTTAAGGTTGTTAGCGCTAGCTCCCGTAATCTTGATTTTTCCGCGACCAGGCTTACGACGAGCCTCTGGCAGCTTAATCTGCTTCTTTCCCGTGAGATACGCACCTGTGATGGAATCAGGGTTTTCAACAATCTCTTCTGGAGTGCCAGCAGCAACAACATGACCACCAAGCTCACCGGCGCCGGGACCCATGTCAATAACGTAATCAGCTGCACGAATGGTATCTTCATCGTGTTCGACAACAAGTACGGTATTACCGCGGTCTCTAAGCTGCTTAAGCGTATCGATAAGGCGGTTGTTGTCTCTTTGGTGAAGACCAATAGAAGGCTCATCCAGAATGTAAAGGACGCCCATAAGGCCAGCGCCAATCTGAGTTGCCAAGCGAATACGCTGGGCTTCTCCACCAGAAAGCGATGCTGCTGCACGAGAAAGCGTGAGGTAGTCCAAGCCAACGTTTACCAAGAACTGTAGCCTTGCCACAATCTCTTTAACAATAGGACCTGCAATAACCTTCTGACGATCATTAATAGTCAGCTGCTTGAAGAACTGGAGCGACTCTTTACAGGAAAGTTCACAGACCTCCCAGATGTTCTTCTCGCCAACGGTGACAGAAAGGATTTCTGGCTTTAAGCGAGCTCCGTGGCAGGTTGTACAAGGCATCTCGCGAATGTACTTCTCAAGATGCGTCTTCATATTTTCTGAGGTGGTCTCTTGGTACTTGTCAAAAAGAATCTTTCTGACGCCAGAGAACGTGGTAAACCAATGCGTATTGCGTCCGTCGCGCGTCTTGTAATCAACGCGAATCTTTGTAGAACCAAGGCCGCCGAGAAGGGCGTCTTGCACCTTCTTGGGTAGCTTATTCCAAGGTGTTGTATCAGATACGTCAAAATGCTTGCAGACTGCAGACAAAATCTGAGGATAGTAATTGGAGTGTCCAAAGAGGCTTCCAAAAACGCCCTCTGATACGGACAGTTTTGGATCAGCAATGAGTGCCGCAGCATCAATAATTTTGCGAGTTCCTAGGCCGTCGCAGTCAGGACAGGCGCCGTAAGGAGCGTTGAAGGAGAAATCGCGAGGCTGCAGGTCATCCATAGAGTGTCCGTGAATAGGACAAGCAAGCGCCAACGAGTACTGCAAGAGCTCTTCTGGCATAGACTCTGGATTGGATTTATCGGCCAGGAGCAATATGCCTACCTTACCCTGGGCAAGCTTAGTTGCCTGCTCAACGCCTTCAACAATGCGACCCAAAGAATCAGGACGGATGACAATACGGTCAACGACAACCTCAATATCATGCTTAAGCGTTTTACCTAGCGTGATTTCTTCATCAAGTTCACGCACAACGCCGTCAACACGAACGCGAGAAAATCCTTCTTTGCGCAGGTCTTCAAAGAGCTTGACATACTCGCCTTTACGGCCCAAAACACCAGGAGCCAGAACATAGGCTCTGCGTCCCTGACCAGCCTCAAGTATTTTATCGGCAATCTGATCTGTTGTCTGGCGCTCAATAACGCGTCCACACTCAGGGCAGTGAGGAGTACCCATACGAGCGTACAAAAGACGCAGATAATCATAGATTTCTGTAACAGTACCTACGGTAGAGCGAGGATTTCTAGAAGTTGTCTTCTGATCAATAGATACAGCCGGAGAAAGACCGTCAATAGAGTCAAGGTCTGGCTTATCCATCTGTCCCAAGAACTGACGGGCATAGCTGGACAAGGACTCAACGTAGCGACGCTGTCCCTCTGCGTAAATGGTGTCAAAGGCAAGGCTTGACTTGCCCGAACCAGAAAGTCCCGTAATAACTACCAGCCGATCACGAGGGATATCAATGTCAATATCTTGCAGGTTGTGCTCTCGTGCACCACGGATAGCAATTTTGCTTGAAGCCATAGTTCCTCACATAACGAGTTTGACGCGCGCGCTTCTTAATAAGCAGCTACCGTCAAACAATAGAAAACAACATCAGTACACAGATGTGATTTGTGCGTACTGATGTTCTAGTATACCCAAGATAATGCCGACAAAACACGGCAAGCGCGCTTCCCTATTTAATGCGAACCTTCATCACAGCTTTTTTGAGCTTTGAGCCAGATTTCTCCAGCGTACAGCCTGGCTTGTGAGCATCAGATGGAGGTGTCACCAGAAAATCACCTGCGTGCAAGGTAACCCATGTCTCTTCTCCAGGATTGGTATAAGCACCAAAATCAGCATCAAAATTAAATTCACCCTTAAGAACACACTGCTCAAGAGGGGCAACAGCGATGCTTTCGGTGCCAGAAATAACCACATGAATATCAGCGTAAATCTTATGAGCCTCATAGTCCTTCTCGCCAGGAAGAGCGGGCTCAAACTCCATGACGTTCACAAAAACATTATCTCCATCAATTTCTGTTTTGCCCAAAGGCAGCTCATCCAGATTGTGGGTTGCCAAAAACTCCGCAGCACAAGCCATATATTTCTGGCCAAAGTCATTCTCAGATAAATTCTTAATTGACGAGAAAATCATGTGAACCTCCTACGTTCAGCTAAAGTGCGCCGAAAAGATTATAGCTATCTCGTTTGCCATAAACTTCTATGGGTAGAATTAAGTAGTTACTGCATACAACTGCTACATAAGGAGAGACATGGCAGACGTAGATATTGACCGCGAGGCGCTTCGTAAAGAGATTGACGCTGCACTTCACGGCAAAAAGAAAGAACCACAGCCACCAGCTGGCTTTGAACTTAATCAGCACTCAAGCGTGAAGCACGTTATTGGTGTTGTTTCTGGTAAGGGTGGTGTTGGTAAGTCCTTTGTCACCGGCATTCTTGCTACTAACCTCGCTCGCGCAGGTAAGCGCGTTGGCATTCTTGACGGCGATATTACCGGACCTTCAATTCCTCGCATGTTTGGCATCTCTGATGAGCGGTCTTACGGCGTTGAAGAGCAGCTTATTCCCATCGAGGACGCAAACGGTATCAAGATTATGAGCGCTAACCTGGTGCTTCAGAACGAGACCGATCCTGTTCTCTGGAGAGGCCCTGTTGTTGCTGGCGCTATCCAACAGTTCTACAGCCAGTGTAACTGGGGAGACCTGGATTATCTGCTGATTGATATGCCTCCAGGAACAGGCGATGTTGCGCTGACGGTATTCCAGTCCCTTCCTGTTGAGGGCGTTGTGATTGTTTCTTCTCCACAAGATCTTGTTCAGATGGTTGTGGGCAAGGCAGTGCGCATGGCAGAAATGATGCATGTACCTGTACTTGGTTTGATTGAGAACATGGCATATATCACCTGCCCTCACTGTGATGAGCGTATTGAACCTTATGGCCCATCAAAGCTTGCCGAGACCGCAGCAGCATTTAACCTCAAACCTTTAGGACAGCTTCCTATGGATGCAACCTTTGCACAGATTGCTGATAAGGGAACCTTTAGCACCGAGCTTCCTGAAGGTCTTGTCCCTGACGCAACACAGAGCGTTCTTGACCTGTAAGTTCTAGCTTCTAGAAGTTACACAACACAAAAGGTAATTCTTACTATGGCTCAAACAACGCGCGTTAAAGAACGTCAAGCAGCGCAGGCTCAACGTATCAAGCAGGCTCAGGCATTTATGGTGCCAAACCACATTGATGTTGCAATTCTTGGTGGTGGCGCAGCAGGACTCTGCGCTGCCATCGCTGCTGCCGAAGCTCTTGGCGCCAACAAGCGCGTTGTTGTCTTTGAAAAAGCGCTGGAGAGCGGCAGGACTATCCTGGCGACAGGAGGCGGGCGCTGCAACTTCACCAATGCAGATTTGAGCTTTGAGAATTTTTCTCATCCAGAGTTTGTTCAGGCTGTCTGCAAAGACAAGGACACGTTTCTTACAGACATCCTGACTTTCTTTAGGTCCAGCGGTCTTGCGTGGGCAACGGAAGACGAAGGCAGAATGTACCCTCTTACCAGGCAAGCAAGCTCCATCCAATCATTGCTGCTCAAGCGAGCCCAAAAAGCAGGTGTCCAATTTGCCCTGGGACGAGAAGTCACATCGGTAAAGCCCCAGCACATTGGCTTCACTGTTACCTTCCAAGAATGCTTTGGTGGCGAGAAAACCTATGAGGTCCGTGCATCATCGGTAGTTCTAGCTACTGGTGGACTCGCAACCACAAAACTTGCTGAAAGCCTTCAGTTGCAGACCACCTCACTGCGACCGGGACTCTGTGCGCTCACTTGCAAGCCTGAGCCCCCAACAAGCCTTGACGGAAAGCGCGTACGAGCACACGCAGCTCTTGTAAGAGACGGAGCTGTGCTCAAA
>JABZHD010000087.1:0-3401 GCA_015259045.1 Atopobium sp.
GTATGTCACGCAAACTTACTGGCCTGACTTCTCTAAGTGGGATTTTTTGCGCGCCATTAAGGACTATCAGAGTCGCGAGAGGCGATTCGGAGGAGTGAAATAGTGGTGGACAATACGCGCGATTCCAAAAAGCCTACCTCCAGGACTGATACTGATTCTCAGTTAACTCCTGAAGAAACAGGCAGTGTTGGAATTGATAGACAGATTGAAAAGCTGGAGATTCGTCGCTCACTTAAAGAGCTTCAACGATCCGCTGGTAACCTTATGGGCCAGCGTGTTCGTGGCGTTACCGAAAAGCTTTTGACCAGAACTCTGTCTGGCGTAGTCTATGCAGCTATTGTGCTTGCTGCTCTGTTTGTGGGTAAAGAAGCCACCATTGTTTTGATTGCTGGTATGGGATGGCTGTGCTGCTCTGAGTTCTTCCACATCTGTCGCATGGGCGGACGTATGCCAAACGAGCCTCTTGGCCTTGTTTTCTCGCTTATTTTCCCCATAATTGCGTATTTTGGTCACGTTTTTCCGCTGGCGTTCTCTCTGCTTTTGATTATCCTTTGCGGACTTTGGTATGTCTTTACGCCACGAGCAAACCTTGCAGACGTGGCGGTTACGGCCTTTGGACCTCTGTATACGTCGCTCTCACTTTCAACGGTTGTACTGCTGAGGTCAACTGAGCCTAGTTTTTCTATTCCTTGGATTACGCTTGCCGTTATGCTCTCTGTGTGGGCTAACGATTCTTTTGCGTATTTGTTTGGTTCTAAATTTGGTAAGCATAAACTGGCGCCAAGAATTTCTCCAAATAAGAGCTGGGAAGGCTTCTACGGTGGTCTTTTAGGCTCAATGCTGGTGTGGTTCTTAATTGCCGTGTTTGGTGCCATTGATATGAATCCTCTGTTTGCCCTGCTCTTTGGTGTAACAGAAGGCATCTTCTCTGTTGTTGGAGACCTCTTTGAGTCTCGCATTAAGCGAGGAGTGGGCCTCAAGGATTCTGGTTCGATTATGCCTGGTCATGGTGGCCTACTTGATAGAACCGATTCGATGATTTTTGGAACTATGGCGGCGTTTCTTCTCTTCCAGCTTGCCGTGCTCTTTAGCCAGGTCAAGCTACCTATTGCGCTGCCGTTTGGAGCATAGGTTTTGAGCATTTTTGAAGATACCGCGCCTCGTGCTGTAAGGCATGAGCCTCTGCGTGTTGCTGTCCTCGGAGCTTCGGGTTCTGTGGGTATGCAGACGCTTGATGTATGCCGTCATTTCCCGCAAAAGGTGGAGGTTGTAGCCCTTGCGGTGAGGTCGTCGGTTGAGTTTGCCGTGAAGGCAGCATCTGAGTTCAACTGCAAATACGTTGCTTTTGCCGATGCAAGTGTCAAGGGCAACGCTCTTCTCGACAGCTTGCCTCAAGGCTGCAAAGCAAGCTTTGGCCCTGAGGCTGTTCAGGCGCTTGCTGAGGTGGTTGAGGTTGACTGCGTAGTCAATGCAGTGGTGGGAGAGGCTGGCATTTACGCTGGTCTGGCCGCTGTGAAGGCAGGCAAAGTGCTGGCTTACGCTAACAAGGAGTCAATTGTTGTTGGCGGAGACCTCCTGATGCCTCTGGTCAAGCCTGGTCAGCTCATCCCCGTTGATTCCGAGCACAGTGCCATCTTCCAGTGCCTTATTGGCGAGAACCCCGCTGATATCCAGAGGATTTGGCTGACCTGCTCTGGTGGTCCGTTCTTCGGATATTCTCGCGAACAGCTCAGGCACGTTTCGGCCGACGACGCCTTGGCACATCCAACCTGGAAGATGGGTGCCAAGATTACCATCGATTGCGCCACGCTCATGAATAAGGGTCTTGAGCTCATTGAAGCTCATCACCTCTTTGATACTCCAATGGACAAGCTTGAGGTGCTGGTGCATCGTCAGAGTCGCATCCACTCTATGGTTGAGTTTGTGGACGGTTCCGTAAAGGCGCAGCTTGGAGCATCTGACATGAGGCTGCCAATCCAGTTTGCACTGAGTTATCCGCACCGCTGGCGAGCAATCGCCAAGCCGGTTGAGTGGCAAGAGACAGCTCCTCTTACAGGAGATTATGCTGACGAGAAAACCTTTGGATGCTTAGCTCTTGCTCGTCACGCGGGAACTGTTGGTGGAACGCTTCCCTGCATCATGAATGCTGCTAATGAAGTTGCTAACCATGCATTTAGACGAGGAAGATGTTCATTTCTTGATATCGAGCGCATTGTTGCAGAGACCATGAATGCCTCTCATGTCCAAAGGGTAGAAGACCTTCAACAATTGACGCTTGTAGACGCAGAGGCACGAGCTTTAGCTCGCTCTTTTGTGGGATAGGAATTTTGTGAATTTGTTAGCTATTCTTTCACCAATTTTTTGGGGACTGCTGGTTCTCTCGCTTCTTGTATTTGTTCACGAGGCTGGCCATTACGGTATGGCTCGCTTGTGTGGCGTTCGTGTCACTGAGTTCTTCTTGGGCATGCCGTTCAAGTACAAGCTTTCTCATAAGAGCAAGAAATATGGCACCGAGGTTGGTGTAACACCGCTTCTTTTTGGTGGCTATACCCGCATCTGTGGTATGGAAGGCCAGCTTGATGAGCTTCTGCCTCAGGCTCTAATGAGTGTTCAAGAAGCAGGCTCACTTGAGGTTGGCACGCTTGCTGCAAAACTTAACTGTGAGGATGACCGCGCCTACAATCTGCTGTACACCCTTGCAGATTGGGGCTCCATTGAGCTTGTCAAAGAGTCAGATGAGCTAGCAAACACCACGTTTCAGACGCTTGCGCGAGATGCTGAGCTTCGCTGTGAGTATGATCGCGGCCACAACTTTGAGCTTGAAGGCTCTACAGCAGCGGGGGAGCCTTGTGTTCCACAGATGTCCGCTGAGGATTTCTTTGCTCAAGAGAAGGCTCATACGTATGTTGGTGTAAATGTTCCCAAACGTTTGCTCATGATCTTGGGTGGACCTTTGGTCAACATTGCGCTGGCCTTTGTGCTGGTTGTGGGCTCTTTAATGTTTGTTGGTATTCCTGCCGCACAAAACAAGGCACAGTTGGGCTCAGTTGAGTCTGGCTCTCTAGCAGCTATTTCCGGCCTTACTCCTGGGGACACTATTCTTACGTTTAACAAGGTAGAGGTTCATACCTGGGAAGACCTGACCGCTGCTATTAAAGATGCAATGTCTGCTGGCGTAGAGGATATTCCTGTCACCTATGATCGCGGTGGCATTCAACTTCAAACTACCATTAAGCCTGCTTTGCGTCCTGACGATAAGATCATCGGCGTGTCACCCGTTATGACCATGTATCACTTCTCGTTTATTGACGCATCTGCCGCAGCTGTATCGTATGCTGCACAGGTTGGACAGTTTGCTCTAAGGCTACTCATTCCAACGCAGACCATGGAAGTCCTTAATC
>JABZHD010000087.1:3411-5305 GCA_015259045.1 Atopobium sp.
TATTTCTGTCATGGCTTCAGAAGCTGCTGCAGAGGGTTTCTCGACCCTTATTATGCTGGTAGCAGCCATTTCTATGTCACTTGGCTTTATGAATCTTTTACCTATTCCACCGCTTGATGGTGGAAAGATTCTAATTGAGGTAATTCAGGTGATTATCAGAAAGCCTCTGTCCATCAAAGTTCAAAACATTTTGTCCTACATTGGACTGGCGTTTTTCCTGTTTGTATTTGTTGTAGCGCTCCGAAACGATATCCTTCATTTGCTGTTTAGGTAGCTGATTTTATGTCTGAGATTGCTCGCACAAAAACTCATCCCGTCATGGTTGGATCCGTCCAGGTTGGCGGTGGCGCCCCCGTTTCTGTTCAGTCCATGTGCACCACCAAAACTGATGATCCAGACGCCACGCTTCGTCAGATTAAAGAGCTTGCAGAAGCCGGTTGCGAGATTATTCGTGTAGCGATTCCGGACGTAAAAGCGCTTGATGGCTTTGAAGAGATTTGCAAATACTCTCCACTTCCTGTTGTCGCCGACATTCACTTTGACTACAAGCTTGCGCTTGAAGCTGCAAAGCGAGGTGCGGCTGCGCTTCGTATTAATCCAGGCAACATTGGCTCTATGGAACGCGTGGACGCTGTTATTGATGCAGCTAAAGAGGCCCATATTCCTATCAGAATTGGTGTTAACGCAGGCTCTCTTGCTAAAGAATTTGATACAAGACAGGATATGACCCTTGTCGAGAAACTCGTGGCATCGTCAAAGTCATTTGTAGAGCATTTTTCTTCTCGCGGTTTTGACGATATTGTCTTGTCCGCAAAGGCTCACGATGTTCCCACTACGCTTGCGGTCTATCGTGCACTTTCAAAAGAGCTTCCACAAATTCCTCTGCATGTAGGTGTTACGGAGGCTGGCGCACTGAGGCAGGGAACCGTAAAGAATTCTGCTGCGGTGGGCATTCTGCTTGAGAGCGGCATTGGTGATACCATGCGTCTGTCTTTGACGGCCGACCCTGTAGAAGAGGTTCATGTAGCATGGGAGCTTCTTGCAGCTCTTGGCATGCGCCGCATTAAGCCAGAGCTGGTAAGTTGTCCTACGTGCGGCAGGTGTGGAGTTGACATGATTCCTATTGCAGAGGAAGTTACCAAGCGCCTAGATGGCGTTCGTGCTCCAATTTCTGTGGCGGTCATGGGTTGCGTTGTTAACGGACCTGGTGAGGCTAGGGGCGTTGACCTTGGCGTTGCCTGCGGTAAAGGTCAGGCAGTGTTGTTTGAAAACGGCAATCCCATTAGAAAAGTGCCTGAAGATAAGATTGTTGATGAGCTATTCGCCGAAATTGAGAATCGTTTTGGCAAAAAATAAGTAAACTATACGTATTACTTCATATTGAAAGGAAACTACCTTGAAGCACTGGATGCGCATGTCTTCTTTGTATGCACCAACGCTCAAAGAAGACCCAGCTGAGGCTGTACTTGCAAGTCACCGCCTGCTCCTTCGTGCTGGCATGATTAGAAAGACCGCCGCTGGTTTGTACTCTTATCTGCCACTTGCATGGCGCTCTCTTTTAAAGATTGAGGCCATCATCCGTGATGAGATGGACGGTATTGGTGCTCAGGAGATTCTTGTTCCTATCATGACTCCAGCTGAGCTCTGGGAAGAGTCTGGTCGTTGGGACGTCTACGGCGACGAGCTCATGCGTATGCATGATCGCCACGACCGTCAGTTTGCCCTTGGTCCAACTCACGAGGAGACCTTTACAGACCTCATTAGAAATGAGCTTAAGAGCTATAAGCAGCTTCCTGTAACGCTCTATCAGATTCAGGATAAGTTCCGTGACGAGCGCCGTCCACGCTTTGGTCTTATGCGTGGCCGTGAGTTCATTATGAAAGATGGCTATTCC
>JABZHD010000088.1 GCA_015259045.1 Atopobium sp.
AACCTGTGGTGCCAAGATTATTGACGATTCATATAATGCAAGTCCAAACTCAACAGCTGCAGCGCTTGACGTGTTGATGCAGATGCCAGCGGAAGGCCGCCGTATTGCTCTTATCGGAGAGATTGGTGAGCTTGGTCCAGAGGAAAAGCGCCTCCACGGTTATGTGGGCGCCTATATTGCTGCTAAGAACCCAGACCTTGTTGCCTTTGTAGGCACGGGAGCCGCGCGTGAAATGGTTGAAGCTGCGCGCGTCATGGGATTCTCGGAAGATAAAATTGAACAGTTCAGTGATGTCAACGAAGCACTTACCGTGCTCGGACCAGTACTTGCGCAAGGAGACGTTCTTCTCGCCAAGGCATCGAGGTCTGCCCAGCTTGATATTTTTGTAAAAGGAGTTACTGAGTAATGTTTTACCAGACTATTTACCCAACATACCAGGTGTTTGTTGCGCTTGGTGTCTCCTGCATCATTACGTTGATCTTAATGCCACTCTTTATCAAACTGATGAAGAAAGAAGGAGTGGGCCAGCAGGTTCGTGCTGACGGCCCTCAGCAGCACCTGGTCAAGCAGGGTACTCCTACTATGGGCGGCGTCGTTATGCTGGTAAGCATTGTGCTGACCTGTATTGCACTTGCTCAGTGGAACACCGACCTCATTCTTGCTATGGCAGCTATGCTGCTCACAGGCTCGCTTGGTCTTCTGGACGATATCGAGTCCGTTGCTCATGGTAGAAGCCTTGGCCTTACCGCATCTCAGAAGATGGCTGGACTTATTACCATTTCTGTTGCATTTTGCCTGGCAGCAGTTAACATTTGGGGCATTACGCCCATTATTGCGTTCCCCGGTGGTCTTGATATCAACCTGGGTATCCTCACCACTACCGTCAATTTAGGCGGAAACATTATTTCTATCCCTTGGCTGTATCTCTTCTTTGTCTTTTTGCTCATGGCTGGCCTCTCCAACGCCGTTAACCTGACCGATGGCCTTGATGGCCTGGCTGGTGGCTGCGTTATGGTTGTCATGATTTTTATGGCTGCAGTAGCTTTCCGCTATGGCGAGAGTAGCCTTGCTGTTTTTGCCGCATCTATCGCAGGCGCTTGTATTGGTTTTTTGTGGTTTAACAGCTATCCTGCAAGCATTTTTATGGGAGACACCGGCTCTCTTGCCTGGGGCGCTGCCTTTGCAGCTCTAGCTGTCCTTACCAAGACTGAGGTAGTTTCCCTGGTCATGGGCGGTCTTTTTATCATTGAGGCGCTGTCCGTTATCATTCAGGTTGTCAGCTACAAGGCAACTAAAAAGCGCGTATTCTTGATGGCTCCACTGCATCATCACTTTGAGAAACTTGGCTGGAACGAGACAAAAGTAGTCTTTAGATTCTGGATCATTTCCGGAGCATTTGCCGCTCTGGGCTTTGCTCTGTACTTCCAGCTTCACTAAAGATATTGCTCTGAGAAAGGATCGATTGCGTGTCGCTTCTAGAAACACTTGGAAATGTATGTGTTCTTGGTTTTGGTAAGACCGGCGTCTCTGTCTGCACGTATTTGCTGCAGCAGCCAGAGGGTCGTGTGTCTTCCGTAACTCTTGTGGGCGGCGCAGATGCTGCTGTTGGCGAGAAGATCCAAGAGCTTGCAGACTCAGGCGTACAGGTACAATGCGGCTCCGATCAGGTTAAGGGTACCTTTGACCTGACTATTGCATCTCCTGGTATTCCAGACACCTCTGAGCTGTTTTTAAGTGCAAAGGCAGCTTCTAAGCAGATTATGGGTGAGCCAGAGTTTGCCTATCAAGAGAGTCCTTCACAGTGGATTGGTATTACCGGCACAAACGGTAAAACTACCACCACAAGCTTGACCACGTCTATTCTGCAGTATGCAGGCCTTGATGCAAGCGCTGTTGGCAATATTGGATTAACTATTACGGACCAACTTGCAGAGAGAAAACCTAAGAGCTGGTTTGTAGCAGAGCTTTCAAGCTTCCAGCTTGCTACTACTCAAAAATTGCACCCTCACGTTGCGATGCTTTTAAACATTACGCCGGATCACCTTGAGTGGCATGGCTCGCTTGAGGCGTATGCAGCAGCTAAAGAGAAGATTTTTGCCAACCTTGATGCAAATGACCTGGCAATTGTCTCTGACTTGGATGAGTTTTGTCAGGACGCGTCTTCTCGCCTTGAGACTCGCGGCATTACCGTATGCCATCTTGCTCAGACAGATCCCGGTACGCAAAACGCCGCCTTTGTACGCAATGGAGTGCTGGTAGTCAGGCTATCTGGTAAAGAGATGGAGCTTGTAGCAGCTGATGCACTCCACATTAGGGGAGCGCACAATGCACTCAACGCTCTTGCTGCAGCTGCATGTGGCTTATTCCTGGGACTTGATATTGTTTCTATTAGGCATGCCCTGTTGGACTTTATGCCGCTTGAGCACAGAATTGAGCCTGTTGATACGGTTAATGGCGTTTTGTACGTTAACGATTCCAAAGCAACAAACACTGATTCAGTTGAAAAATCATTAACTTCGTTCCCAGGTAAAGACGTTATTTTGCTACTTGGTGGTCACGATAAGGGCACAGAGCTTGATGGGTTTGCTCAGAAGGTGTCCGCTACCTGTGCATACGCAATCTGCTTTGGAGAGGCAGGTCCTCGCTTTGCAGAGGCGCTTCGCCGCGTTTCTGGCAGCCATGCAGAAGTGGTAGAAGAACCTCATATGCATGAAGCTTTTGACCGTGCGGTAGAGCTTGCTCGTCCAGGTTCTGTAGTGCTTCTCTCACCAGCATGTTCCTCGTTTGACGAGTTCACAGGCATGGCTCAGCGTGGTCGTGTCTTTAAACAGCTGGTGGCAGATCTTGCTCAAAAAGAGAGCGGTCGATAATGGCTACCAGCAGAAACAGAACAGGGGAGCGCGCGCAGCAACCACGCACTTCTCGCCAGAAATCTTCCGAGCGCTCGCAGGCTAAAGGCCGCTTTGGTGCGATTCCAGAGCGTTTTATGCAGCCTCGTCTGGTGCTTCTGGTATCAACGGCTATTCTGGTGTGCTTTGGCCTGGTAATGATTTATTCTGCATCCTCGATTTCTGCAATGACTTCTGAGGACATGGGCTATAACCCCTTCTACTACGTGCAGCGTCAGCTTGGCTTTGCTGCGGCAGGAGTTGCGTTAGCGTTTATTGTTTCTCGCATTGATTACCGAGCGGTAGTAAGAAATCTCCAGGCACCTATCTGGATTGTGACTATTGGCATGCTGGCAATTATTTTTACTCCTATTGCGGGCGCTGACGCATATGGTGCAACCCGTTGGATTTCAATTGGACCGTTTTCTTTCCAGCCGTCTGAGTTTGCAAAGATCACCATCTTAATTTCTGTCTCGTACTTGGCTCAGCAGTACTTTATTGATCAGACCATAGATCAGATGGAGTTCTTTAAAAAGTTTGCTATTGCTGCGCTTGCGCCACTGCTTCTTATTTTGGCCCAGCCAGACAAGGGCTCCACATTGATTATTGTGGGAACACTTTTGGTCATTGGCTACCTTGCCGATGTTGACCGAAGGGTTCTGGCAACTATTGCTGTTGCTGGCTTTATTGGCTTTGTCTTCTTATCTCTTAAAGATGATTATTCTCGTGCTCGCGTTGTGACTATGTTCAACCCTTGGGCCGATTATTACGGTGCAGGTTATCAGCTTGCACAGGGCTTTTATGCCTTTGGCTCTGGCGGTATTTTTGGTGTTGGCTTTGGTTTTTCTCGCCAGAAATATTCCTATCTTCCTATGGCTCACAATGACTTTATTTTTGCGGTTATTGGAGAAGAGCTGGGCTTTATTGGCGTTTTGGGTCTTTTGGCTGTATTTGGAGCCCTGGTATGGGCAGGCTTTAAGATTGCTCGCTATGCACCAGATTTGACCGGCAGGCTTATTGCTGCAGGTTGTACCTCTATGTTTATCATTCAGGCCTTTGTCAACATCGGTGGTGTTTTGGGCCTTTTGCCTCTTTCTGGTAAGCCTCTTCCGTTTATCTCGTACGGCGGCTCAACCATCATGTCCAGTATCTTGATGGTTGGACTTTTGATGTCTGTTTCAAGGCAGTCAAGGCTTCCAGAAACCGAGTACGATAGGCAGCGTGCGTCTTGGAGCATAGCCGAAGAGCAAGATACCTTTGATGCTCCAGGTTTTGCTGGTCTTACCATGGTTGATGGTGGGGTAGGAGTAGGCATGCCGCTCCCACGTTCTTCTCGCCCTAAGAGCAGTGCACAAAGCTCCGCGCGCCCATCACGAGGCGTTTTGCGCTCAAGAGATGACGACGCCCCTCAAGGTCGCATTACGACAGATGCCTCCGGAAGGCGCAGAATTAATTTGGGACCTTCTGCATCGGACAGGCTTCGTGGAAACAATAGGGCTCGTCGATAGCTGATTTCTAGGAGATGGATTGCATGACAGAACAGAAGAAACTCTCTGTTGCAATTGCTGCAGGTGGAACCGCAGGTCACATTAACCCAGCTCTGGCTCTAGCTGAGGAGCTTCGTGAGCGCGGCCACCAGGTTACGTTTTACGGTCAGCCCAACAAGCTTGAAGGTACGCTGGTACCTGAGGCAGGTTTTGAGCTGGTACCTATCCATGTAAATGGCTTTGATCGCAGACGTCCTTGGACGCTCATCAGCGCGGCATACAATCTTGAGCGCGCAAAGATGCAGCTGCACAAGCGCTTCAAAGAGCAGGGTGCACCTGATGTTGCTATTGGTTTTGGCGCCTATGTCGAGCTGCCTTTGCTTCAGCTTTGTGCAAAGCTACACATCCCCTATTTGATTCACGAGCAGAACTCGGTAACAGGTCTTGCTAATCGCGTTTCTGCTGGTAAAGCTACTAAGGTATGCATTGCCTTCCCAGAGGCTCGCAAGGCTTTTGAGGGCCACGTAAAGGCTCAAGACACCATTGTGGTTACCGGTAATCCTGTACGTAAGAGTGTTCTTTCTGCTGACAGAGCCACCTCGAGGCAAGAGCTGGGCATTGCAGACAATCAAACATTGCTGCTTATCTTTGGCGGTAGTTTGGGCGCTCGTAGTATCAACGAGACTTTTGCTGCACTTAAACAGGAGCTTCTTTCCCGTCCTAACCTTCGCATCATCCAGTCAACAGGTCAAAAGCTCTACGACGAGGTTGTCTCGCTTATGAAGCTTTCCGACGAGGAGGCTGCTCGCTGGGAAATTAAGCCTTACATTTCCAATATGGG
>JABZHD010000089.1 GCA_015259045.1 Atopobium sp.
GTCTAACGCCATGAAGGTGTGGGGCGACATTCAGCAGTGTAAGGAAGGACCATCCTACCAGGAGCTTCTTGAGGCGGACCCAGCTTGTACGCTGAGCCACGAGGAGCTTGAAAAGATTTTTGATCCTCGCGCGTTCCTTACTCGCTCAAACGTTCTGTTTGACCGTCTTGAGCACCTTGAATTGGACTAAATCGTGGCTTTGTTTGGGAACATTTCTCGTCGAAACTTCTTCAAGACGGGAGCAGCTGGCGTAGTAGTTGCTGGCGCAATTAGCATCGCAGCAGGTTGCTCCCATCAAGAGGGCTCGGGTGACGCAGGAAAGCCGCTGGTACTTGATGAATCTTCCGGCATAAACGTGCTGGACTCCTATAGCTCAACGGAATATTCTGCTCAGCCAAGCCAGACATGGACGCTACCTTTGGGAAGCGTGCTACATCCAGCTGATGGAAATTGGATTCCCGTTACCACGGCCGGCGCATCTGCTACGCCAATGGTAAAGGGCTCTGCTCTTTCGCTGACGTCTGGCCAGGTTGTTGACGTTGTTCCTGCGGCTCAGATGAACAATACCACCGCCGTAATTTACGACGTTCGCTGCTCCGACTCCGTTTATGCATGGGTTGAGGTGGACACCACAACCTTTGACTGGGAGCTTCTTGCCGCACCATTTTCTGACGGCAAGCTTACTGGAGATGCAAAGGTTCTCTACAAGGCCGATAAAAACTGGGATCCGGCTCCGTTTGCCTGCGGAGACGATAAGGTGGTTTGGCTAGTCCAACCAGCTTCTTCTGGCGAGAAAACCCGTGAATCTTCGCACTGCTACGTGTGGCGTGTGGGGGATTCTGAGGGAACGGACGCCGTTGAATCTCCAGGTAGATTTGCTACTGCACCGTCTATCTCAAAGGGAGTAGTTACCCTCACTCCTCGAGTTCGCGCCTCCGAAGGCACCTACTATGGCGTTACAGCATACCTGCTGGGAGACAACCTTAAAACCAAGGTTGACCAGCTTGTTATGCCTCAATCCGTCAAACCTTTTGCAGCAAGTCGCGTAGACGATAAGTTCATTGTGTCAGTTGAAGCAAGTTATGACTCGGGCGGTCTGTTGGGCAAGATGGGAACATACATCCTGCCTGCTTCAGGCGAAAACCCTTACGTCATAGAGCGTGAACCTTATGCAATATCGGCAGGTAAAGGTAGCCTTTACATAGTTAAGAGCCGCGCCTCTTACGTGCTTGTTGATACGCAAAATCAAACGGCAAACTGGCTCTATTCAATGGATAGAAGCGTTGATTACGGAGAGTTTCCTGCTCGAGAAGGCAACTGTGATTCTTTTGTAACCTACTCAACTGTTAAGGATCCTACCAGCGGATATCCGGCTTCCGTGACAGTTCGTGTTTTTTCTTTGTAGATTATTTGTAGGTATAGAGATAGAATGAATACAAATAATTAATGAATAATCGTAATGTGCCATACGCACATACATGTAGGGCAAAAGAAAAGGGGAGACAATGGCTTCCGACGAGAAGAAAATTCTGATTGTCGAAGATGAGAAAGTCATCCGTGACGCCGTCTCAGCATATCTTGAGCGCGAAAATTACGTTGTTAAGGGCGTTGGCGACGGTCAAAGTGCAGTTGAAGAGTTTGAAAAGCATGCATTTGACCTGGTAATTCTCGATCTTATGCTCCCAAAACTTTCTGGAGAGCGCGTTTGCCGTGCAATTAGAGATACCTCTAATGTGCCTATCATTATGCTTACTGCAAAAGGCGAGGTAGAAGACAGGATTATTGGTCTTGAGCTTGGTGCTGATGACTATCTTGTTAAGCCTTTCTCGCCACGTGAGCTGGTGGCTCGTGTTCGCGCGCTGTTCCGTCGCACGTACTCTGAGCCAGACACTGCTGTTGACGTGCTTGATTACGGTACTCTTACTATTGATATTTCTGGTCACAAGATTCTCATCAACAACGAGGAAGTTGATCTGACCGCTTCAGAGTTTAAGCTGCTCACCACCCTTGCTCGCTATCCTGGCCGCGTGTACACACGTATGGAGCTTGTCGAGAAGGTCCTGGGTTATGATTTTGAGGGCTATGAGCGCACTATTGATTCGCATGTCAAGAACTTGCGCGCAAAGCTTGGTGACGATCCTCGTAATCCTCGCTGGCTGTTCACCGTTCACGGTGTTGGCTATCGCTTTGAGGCTGGCAACGCTAGCCACGAGTCCTAAGCTTTAGAGCTTTGGCGCTCTTCAAGAAACATCACTCAAATTCTCTTAAGAACCCTCCGGAAACTGAGGGTTCTTATAAAACTATTAAGCCCGATCCCGTTGGCACTCAAAGCTTTACCACTCGTATGGCGGCGTTCTTTGCGCTAACTGCCGTCATGACGGTATTGGTGCTTATTTCTGTTTTAGGTATTGTCTGGGAAAACCGTTTTACTACTTATACCAGGGAGAACCTACAAAACACCGTTGATACTACCGCGCTCAATATGTCTCAGGCGTACGCGCGCGCAGACGGCTGGAATGCCGACGTTCTCTCTATTGCACGTCAGGCCTCTGCAACCAATTCCGATATTGGTATCCAGGTCTTAGATGTTTCTGGCGTGGTGTTGTATGACGACTCGGCGCCAAATGCTCGCCGACCTGGTGGAAATAGTGCATTATCTGGCCCTCAGACGGGTGACGCTGTGGTTTATGCAGTTGTCCAAAACCTACAAGGTGAGCCTGTGGGCAGCATTAGAATTTGGACGTTTGGTTCTGAACCGTTCCTGACCCAGCGAGACATTGCGTTCCGTAATGGCTCCTACCAGGCAATTAGTCTTGCTGCAGCCATTGCAATCTCGCTTTCTGGACTGATTGGTATTTTGGCCTCACGTTCACTTACCAAGCCCGTACGCCGTATTACCGAGACGGCTGTTCAGATCAGAAGCGGCAATCTTGCGGCTCGTTCAGGCATCCGTGGCGAGAATGAACTAGGGCGCCTGGGAGAAACCTTTGATGACATGGCGTCTTCACTTGAAAGAGACATTAAGCTTGAACGTCGTCTGACCAGCGATGTTGCGCACGAACTCAGAACTCCGCTTATGGCAATTATGGCTACCGTTGAAGCAATTCAAGATGGCATCTTGCCTGCAGATGAAGAGCGCCTGGAAAACATTGTGTCTGAGAGTAGACGTCTTTCTCGCCTGGTAGATGCCATGCTCCACCTTTCAAGGCTTGAGAACGGAAAGACAAAGTTCAACCCAGAAAGCGTTAATGTGGTGGCAATGGTGGCAAGTATTGTAGCGGTACAAGAAACACTCTTCAAGGAGAATAACCGCACGTTGACCTTTGTGGATAAGACTCCCGAGGGTAACTGTTTTGTTGATGTTGACTCGGACATGATTCGAGAAGCCCTGACCAATTTGTTGAGCAACGCTATCCGCTACACCAATGATGGAGGTCACATTGTCATAACCGTATTAATTGACGATACCGATGCGGTTATCTCCGTGACTGATGATGGTATGGGAATTGCTCCTGAGGACATTCCACAGACCTTCTCGCGATTCTGGCGCGCTGAAGAAAGCCGCGAGCGCGCTTCGGGCGGCCTTGGTGTAGGTTTGGCAATCACAAAAGAGATTATGGACCGTCATAACGGCACTATCTCGGTAGAATCCGAGCTTGGAAAGGGCACGACCTTCTCGCTGCACCTTCCTCTGCTTGCTCAAAATAATATCTCTGTAACAGATACTTTGTTGTAGGTCGATTTTTGGGCATTTTGCCGTACAATCAAAAGTCCTGCAATACAACGCGCTTTGCGCAGAAGTGAGGTCATTGTGGCTGGAGCTGAGCTTCGTCCCGATTCGCACGGTAAGGTCCGCGATATCTATGATTGTGGCGACAAACTTTTGATGGTTGCGAGCGATCGCATTAGTGCTTTTGACTTTATTCTCCCCGACGAGATTCCTTTTAAGGGAGAAATTCTGACGCGTATCAGCGCTTTCTGGTTTAATCGTTTCAAGGACCTTCTGCCTAACCACATGATTTCTGTTCTGCCAGACCAGACTCCTGAGCAGTTTGCAGATTACACTGAGTACCTTGCTGGCCGCGCTATGCTGGTCAAGAAGGCTCAAACAGTGCCTATTGAGTGCATTGTCCGCGGTTACCTCACTGGTTCTGGCAAGAAGACTTACGACCAGGACGGCACTGTCTGCGGCATTAAGCTGCCTGACGGGTTGACCGAGGCTTCAAAGCTTCCTGAGCCAATCTTTACCCCTTCCACTAAGGCTGAGCTTGGCGATCATGACGAGAATATCTCGTTTGAGCGTTGCTGCGAGATTGTTGGCGAAGATGTTGCTACTCAGCTGAAGGAAGCTTCGCTTGCAATTTATAAGGCCGCTGCAGAATATGCTGCAACTCGTGGAATTATTATTGCGGATACCAAATTTGAGTTTGGTTTTATCGACGGAAAACTTACACTTATTGATGAGTGCCTTACACCTGATTCAAGCCGTTTCTGGCCTGCTGAGGGTTATTCTGAGGGGCACGTTCAGCCAAGCTACGACAAGCAGTATGTACGCGATTGGCTGAAAGCCCACTGGGACATGCAAGGAGAGCCACCTCATCTTCCAGAAGAGGTCATTGAGGGCACGTCCGAGCGCTATCGTACGGCATTCCAGATTATTACGGGAACTGAGTTTGTACCACTGAAGGAGACCAATGTCACTGCGTGACACCATTTCAGGCGCAACCAAAGAAGCGCGTGAGGCTACCGCAAGCCTTTCAAAGAAAGAAAACTCTGAGGAGACTGAGCGTCCTTCGTATTCCGCTTTTGGTCGCAAATCTGCTGCTACTGCTAAACCAGTACGAGAGGCAGCTGCGTCTGTACGCGTGAGTGGTTCTGGCTCTGGCTCCAGCGCTCCAAAGAGCAAAGAGGAGAAGCGCGCCGCACGTGCTCGTCAGCGCGAGCGCGAGGATATTCGCAGCCGTGGATTTGAGGCTATGCTGCGTGCGGATCCAGACTATCATCGTGCCGAGCGCGTTTGGTGGGTCTTCCTAGGCCTTGGTTTTGTTGCAACCATCATTACACTGGTGCTTTCGTATATGGTTCCTGAGTCCAGGGACCTGAACACCGGCGTTGGTATG
>JABZHD010000008.1 GCA_015259045.1 Atopobium sp.
GTTCCTGCATCGCCGAGCTGGCGAATGATCTGGAAGATTTCCTCAATCAGAATAGGAGCCAGACCCATGGAAGGCTCGTCGAGCATCAAAAGCTTTGGCCTGCTCATCAGAGCACGACCCATAGCAAGCATCTGCTGCTCGCCACCAGACAGCGTTCCTGCCAGCTGATTCTTGCGCTCACGAAGACGTGGGAAATGCTCGTAGACCATCTTAACGGTCTTAGCGTTCTGGGAATCGGACTGAGTATAGCCGCCCATCTCAAGGTTTTCGGCAACACTCATGCGAGAAAACACGCGGCGACCTTCAGGACATAGCGCCAAACCAGCCTCAACAATCTTGTGTGCTCGCTGGCCTACAAGGTTTTTCTCGTCAAGTGTAATGGTGCCAGAGTCAGGCTTTACCAGACCAGCAATGGTGTTCAGCGTAGTTGATTTACCTGCGCCATTAGCACCAATAAGGGTAACAATCTCACCCTCGTGGATGTCAAAAGAGATACCCTGAACTGCGTGGATTGCACCGTAAGAAACGTTAAGGTCCTTGACGGATAGCAGGGTTTTCCCAGCGCCAACTGCCTGGATGTTTGTAGTTTCAGCGGCCATTAGCGCACCTCCTGCTTTCCAAGATAAGCCTCGATAACGCGAGGATTGTTCTGAACTTCTTCTGGCGTACCTTTTGCGATGATGTTGCCGTGATCAAGAACGGCCAGGCCCTCGCAGATACCCATAACAAACTTCATGTCGTGCTCGATGAGAAGAACGGCAATCTTGAAGTCGTCACGAATCTTAAGGACATTCTCCATAAGCTCGTCGGTCTCTGCTGGGTTCATACCTGCAGCTGGCTCATCGAGCAGCAAAATCTTTGGCTGTGTTGCTAGAGCGCGAAGAATCTCAAGCTTGCGCTGAGCGCCATAAGGCAGGTTACCTGCAAGGGTATTTGCAAGGTTCTCCATGCCAAAAATACGCAGAAGCTCTCGAGCGTTATCAGCGCTCTCTTTTTCCTGCTTCCAATGAGCCGGAAGGCGGAAGACGTCCTCCAAGAAGTGAGACGTCATGTGGCTTCCCTGACCAACCTGAATGTTCTCCATAACGGTCATGTTGTTGAACAGGCGAATGTTCTGGAAGGTGCGGGCAATACCCATATGATTTGCTTCAACAACGCTTTTACCAGCAAGGTCGTAGCCGTCAATCATTACGGTACCACGGGTTGGCTTATAGACACAGGTAAGCAAGTTAAAAACAGTTGTTTTACCTGCACCGTTAGGACCAATGATGCCAGAGATCTCGGTAGGACCAAGAGCAATGTTGAAGTCGTTAACAGCAGTCAAGCCACCAAAGTCAATGCCAAGGTGCTCAGCCTGAAGAACTGGAATTGCACCAAGGTCTCGCTCAGGAATGAGGTTAGGAGACTCTTGCCTAATAAGTTTTGTAGTGTTTTTAGTTGCCATCGCTCTTACGCCTCCTTCGAATCAGTTGTGGCTTCTACCTGCGTATCCGCCTGCTCATTTGCCTGAACGCCTGCCTTCGCGTTGACCTGCACGTCTGTCTGCTCGTCCGAGTCATCCTTGTTCCAAGGGAAGTCTCTGTTCATGACTCGCTCAATAATGCGGGACAGCGAGAAGTCATACGAGCCAAACAGACCCTCTGGTCTAAAGATCATAACCAGAATCAGCACGATTGCATAAGCAACCATGCGGTAGTCAGCAAAGGCACGTAGAGCCTCTGGGAGTACGGTCAGGACAGTTGCGGACACAACGGAACCAAACATAGAGCCCATGCCACCAAGAACAACCATAACCAGAATCTCAACAGACTTCATGAAGCCAAACTTGGCAGGCGCCATAACGCCAATGCAGCCTGCGTAGAGGCCACCCGCAATACCTGCGAGAAACGCGGAGAAGACAAAGGCCAAAGTCTTGTAGTACGTAGTGTTGACGCCTGATGCCTCTGCTGCAATCTCGTTATCGCGGATGGCGAGAATAGCACGTCCGTGCCTAGACTTCATAAGAGTATGAATGGCAAAGATGGCAAGAGAAACGACAATTGCCGTGTTCAGATAACCCGTATAAGCAGGAATACCCGTGAGACCAGATGCGCCACCAGTAAGCTTGAATCCAAGAGCGGAGTCAATGTTAACCAGGACAACGCGGATGATCTCTGCAAAGCCCAGGGTAATGATGGCCAGGTAATCACCACGAAGACGCAGTGCTGGAATACCGATAACCACACCCATAAGAGCAGCGCAAATACCGCCGAATAAAAGGCCAACAACAAAGAGAATTACTGCTGGCGTGGAGCCGGAAGCCATGGATTGAGCATCCAGTCCAAAGAGTGGCATCATGCGAATAATAAAGATTGCGCAGGCATAACCACCAATGGACATAAAACCAGCGTGACCCAGAGGAAGCTGTCCAAGATATCCGGTAACAATGTTCAGAGAAACGGTCATCAGAACATAGACGCCGATTTGCTCAAAAACAACGGTCTGATAGCGAGAAATAAGGCCCTCTCCTACCAGGAAGTTTCCGCCAAAGACAAAGAGTGCAACAAGAATTGCATTGATGGCATAGCGAGCAGGCATAGTAAGCTCACGGCGCTGACCATCTTTTCCACCAAAACCAGTGACAATTACTGGGTTGTGATTGTTATCGCGTGGATACATTTTAGTCATGTGAGCCTCCTTACACTTTCTCGGTAACTGGTCGACCAAGCAGGCCAGTTGGTTTGACAACAAGAACAAGAATCAAGAGTAAGAAGACTACCGCGTCCTGCCAGACGGACAGACCAAAGGCAGCAACAAAGACCTCGGAGAAGCCAACAATAAGGCCGCCAATAACAGCGCCTGGAATGGACCCAATGCCGCCAAGAACTGCTGCAACAAATGCCTTGGTGCCCAGCATGACGCCCATGGTAGGAGAAACCTGCTGGTATGCCATGGAGTACAGAATAGCTGCAATGCCTGCCAGAGCGGAACCAACTGCAAAGGTAAAGCTAATGGTGCTATTGACGTTAACGCCCATCAGACGAGCGGCGCCCATATCCTCAGAAACGGCACGCATTGCCTTACCAAGACGAGTCTTCTGAACCAAAAGGGTCAGAACAACGGTTGCCACAATAGTAACGGCAACAGTCAAAAGCGCAGTGCCAGAGAGCGTCGAACCAAGTACCTGAACAGTTCCCAGGTCAATGATGCTTGGAACAACCTTAGCGTCAGCACCAAGAAGTAGCTGAACTCCATTTTCAAGCAGGTAAGAAACACCAATTGCGGTAATCAGAATAGAAAGCCTTGGAGCTTCTCTGAGTGGTGCATAGGCAACCTTGTCGATAAGAACGCCCAGCAAAACGCAGCCAAAAATGGCGAGAAGAACGGCGATTGCAGGATTGAGTCCTAACTGAACAAGCGCAATCCAAGCAACGTAGGAACCAAACATGATGATGTCACCATGTGCAAAGTTAAGAAGCAAGATGATGCCGTACACCATTGTGTAACCAAGCGCCACCAGTGCGTAAATACTGCCCAATTGAAGTCCATTGAGCACCTGAGTCAAAAACATCTGAGGTTCTCTTTTCTATGAAGGATTGATCGTGTCATAGATGGACTCTTTGCCATCTTTAAAGGTAATAATCAAGGTGGACTTCACTGGGTCACCTGTTCCCTGATATGAAAGGGTTCCAGTAACACCTTCGACCACACCAGATGCAATAGCGTCAATAATTGCCTGCCTATACTCATTAGAGTTGTAGGTATAACCGCGTTTCTCGACAGTCTTAAGAGCGGAGCAAAGAATCATTGCTGCGTCATAGCCCAAAGAACAGAAGTTAGTTGGAGCCTCACCGTATTCCTCGGTGTAAGCCTTAACAAAATGCTGAACTTTTTCATCTGGGTTTGAAGCAACAAAGGCAGAGCAATAGAAGCATCCTTCAAGGTCAGCCGCAGAAGCATAGTCCTGCTCGCCGCCAATAATGCCTGCCCAACCATCTGCGCCCATAAAAGGCTTTTTGCAGCCAAGCTGACGAGCCTGCGTCACAATCTTGCCGTTATCCTGGTAATAGTTTGGAGCCAAAATGGCATCAGGATCCAGTCCAATAATGCTGGTAAGCTGGGCGTTAAAGTCAACAGCTCCCGTTGGATAGCCCTGCTGGGATACAACCTCAATGCCCAACTCACGAGCCCTCTGGACAAATGCGTTGTTTACGCCAATCTCGTAATCGCCACCAGAGTTAAAGATGGTTCCTACACGCTGATAGCCTTGCTTTTTAGCAAACTCTGCAAGAACAACGCCCTGGAATGGGTCGGTGACAGTAGCGCGGAACATGTTATTGCCGTGAGCAACAACGTCTTCTGCTGTTGCAGATGCCGTTACGCAAGGAATGTTGTCCAGAACCGATTTCTGTGCCAGTGCAATGGTTGGCGTAGAGGTAACGTCGCCTAGAATTGCACAGACATTCTCGTCAAGCAGCTTGTTGTAGACAAGAATAGCCTCGGTTGAATCGCCCTTCTCGTCCTCTGCAATAGGGACAATCTGGCGGCCACCAGCTCCACCATTCTTGTTGAATTCCTTGAGGTACAGCAAAATGCCGCTACGCACCGCAAGGCCATACTGGGCAACGTCGCCGGTATACGGTCCCATCACGCCAACGTAAATGGAGTTAGGGTCTTGGTTCTTTGGCGAACAGCCTGCTAGAGCAAACGACCCCGCAATGGTCCCGGCCACCTCCAAAAAGCGTCGTCGCGTTAGCTTATGTGCCATATTCATCTCCTTTTCTCCATAGCGTTGAATATGTGACACAACACAATATGGCTGCAGTCCTTAAAAAAGAACCACAGCCAAAAAATGTTATCTAACTTGAAATAATTTTAGAGAAACCGGATGTTTCTACGAGCTCCAGCCTTTCGCGACGGTTGCGCGGTTGTCTTCTGACTACCCGCAGCTGGTCTACGTGTGCTACTTACGCCTCACGTACCAGCGGAAGCTCACCAGCAAAGTGACGAGGCTTGTAAGAGGCCTTGTCTGCGCTGGTCTTCTCGCCAAGATCAAGCGAAGAAATCTTCTTCATCTTGCTGGTGCCACCCTCAATGAGGCGAAGCAGCTCGCGCGTTGGTCTCTCGTCAGCCGCCTGAAGCTCAGCTGCCATCTCACGCTCAACCGCGTCAAAGATGTCCTGAACATGCGATGACGTATCGTTTGTAGCCTTGATCAGCGGCATTGCGGTTGATTGTGCAACCACACCAGCGTAGTTTGGCTCGCGAGAAGGACGCATCTGAGCTGCGGCAACCTTGTGAGACGCAGCGGGTTTTGCACCCGACAACTCCACCGAGCTTGCAACTTCAGCCTCAGCAGCGGCCTGACCGATGAGCGGCAGCTGCACTGGATGATACTTGCGCATCTGCTGCTGATCATGGCGAGCTAAATGCTCGTCCATTGCAGCCAGTGCAAGCGTCCAATCATCAGCATGCTCAAGCTCGTCAATCGTACGCTTCTCAGGGAAGACTCCCTGGTCAACGTAAGAAATGCGACTGGAAATATCAGCAGCATGATTAGTGAAGTCTTCAGGAATAGCCTCGGCACCAATCTCGGCAATACCAAAATCGCGCGTAATGGACTCTTCGCCCACAGCCTTAGTCCACCAAGCTGTACCAACGTCACCAACGGTTCCGTCAGCACGCTCGATAATAGGCAGGCCGTCCATAGGATCTTGTCCTAGGCGCTCAAGAAGTACGGCAGCAGCACCCTTTGCACGTGCAACGGTGCGCTCACGCCAGCTCAAAAGCTTGGTGTAGTTCTCTGCAATCTGCGCGTAGTCGTTTGTGGAGTGCGCAGGAGCCTTCTTTGCACGAACGGGAAGCACGCCCTCTGCAGCCGTGCTTACAACCTGCGTCTTCTTTGCAAGTGACTCGGCAGGCTGGACAGGCAGCTCAGTAGACTGAACACGAATAGAGCCGGTTACGTCCCACTGAGAAGCCTTCATGTGCTTTGGCTTGTATGCAGCAATCGAGCGCCTTGGAGAGTCCAGCGGAATCACAATGCTCTCTTCTGGCGAGAAGTTCGATGCAGCTGAGACCTGCTTTGGAGATAGAGCCTTATCTGAGCTCTGGAACGTTGCAGCTGACTGGCTCTTTGCTTCTACCTCATCGATTTTCTCGCCACGATTTACCGAGCGAGAGACTACCAAGGCCGCACCAGAAATGACTGCAACCGCAGCAAGTCCCACTCCAATGCCGGTAAAGATTGCACCAAGAGGCGTTTGACGAATTTCGTTTGCTGTAAGGGCATACGCAGATGCTGGCTCTGCTACCAGAACCAGTCCACTGAGCAGGCCGGCGACTACTGCCGGATTCCTACCTTCTGTCATACAAACTCCCCCTACAAACGCTAAGAAGATGTATGAAGACACACGCTAAATTTGCATATGCTACTAAACCCAATACGGGCGACGTGAGCAACGGGTGGGCTTCATTTCATCTTTGTATAATCCGCTGCAACACATAATTGTGCTGTTAGAAATGACTATAGCGTAATTCGTTATTTTTTACAGCGTCTTTAAAACTTTTTCATAATTCTTTGGCAGTTATTCAACAAAAATGGCGAGAAAAAAGAAGTGCCTCCCAACATAGATTGGAAAGCACTTCTTGCGTCATCTTTAAATCTGACTAATTCTGTGGATAGTCAGACTGTGCAGCCTTCTTTGCAGATCTAATCAGGAAGTCCTGGTTATTGTCGGTCTGCTTAAGACCACTGATAAGAGCAGTAGTTGCACGCTCAGTGTTATTGAAGCCTGCAAGAATACGGCGAACGCCCCATACCATAGGCTGAAGCTCTGGCTTAATAAGCAGATCCTCATTACGAGTACCAGAAGAAACAGGATCAATAGCTGGGAAGATACGGCGATCTGCCAGGTCTCGATCAAGCTTGAGCTCCATGTTACCAGTGCCCTTGAACTCCTCGAAGATGACCTCATCCATCTTAGAGCCTGTATCTACCAGGGCAGACGCAATAATAGTGAGCGAGCCGCCGTTCTCGATGTTTCGAGCTGCACCCAAGAACTTCTTTGGTGGATACAGAGCTGCGGAGTCAACACCACCAGAAAGAATACGACCAGAAGCAGGAATAGCCAGGTTGTATGCACGAGCAAGACGTGTGATGGAGTCCAGGATAACCACAACATCCTGGCCCATCTCAACCAGACGCTTTGCTCGCTCAATGACGAGCTCCGAGACAACGGTGTGATTCTCTGCTGGCATATCAAAAGTTGAAGCAACAACGGTGCCCTTGATGGAGCGCTCCATATCTGTAACTTCCTCAGGGCGCTCGTCTACCAAGAGGCAGAAGAGGTGGACCTCAGGATTGTTGGTGGTAATAGACTGGCAAATGCGCTTCAAAATGGTGGTCTTACCTGCCTTTGGAGGCGAGACAATCAAACCACGCTGACCCTTACCAATAGGAGCCACCAGATCAATTGCACGGCCCGTAATGGAGTCTTTACCGTGCTCCATAGTAAGAGGCTGGTCTGGGAAAATAGGGGTCAGGTCTTTGAAGCGAGGACGGTCCTTAAGACCCTCAACTTCCCCACCGTTGACCTGGGTAACCTTAAGCAGTGGTGGATACTTGCTATTTACGCGTGCAGGTCCCACCATACCCAAGACGCTATCACCCGGGCGCAGACCAAGATTTCTAATAATCTGCTGGTGGACAAAGGCGTCGTCATCGCCTTCCATATAATTGCCTGTACGAATCCAGCCGTAGCCTTCGTTACTAATCTGAAGAATACCCTCAACAGTCTTAAAACCCTCAGCAGCTGCAGATGCAGCGTATACAAGCTCAATTAAATCGGACTTATGAACGCCTGCGTACTCAATGCCCAGCTCAGTTGCTTTAGCACGAAGCTCAGAAAGCTTCATCTCTTGCAGAGCCTCTTTGGAAAGCGATGGCTCGCTTGCCTGGCCCTGCTTGCGATTCTTGTTACGCTGGTTGTTCTGTCTACGATCGCGAGAAGGACGCTCCTGGTTGTTGGCGTGTGCGTTTTCCTGTGTCTTCTCGCCCTCCTGAGCCGCTTCTTTTGGCTCAGCATTACGATGTCGACGACGTGCTGCACCCGTACGAGAACGCCCTGGACGCTCTACTGGAGCTGCATCGGAATCTGCTACTGCACCAGAAGCCTGCTCCTGAGCTGCACCATCCTGCTGCTCAACACTACCCTGCTCTTCAGCAAAGTTCTTTTGAGCCGCATTGTCATTCTGGCAAGCTGCAAGCTCTGCCTCTGCTTTAGTAAAGGCAGGAGCCGGGGTTACCTCTGCAGAAGGCTGAGTTGCATCCTGAACAATCTTGGTAAGGCGATCAGTGTCTACAACGTCAGAAGAAACCTTGCCACCTGCCTGGACCTGAGCCAGAACCTCTGCCTGAAGAGCCTCAAGAGTCTGCTCCTGTAAAGCGCGCTCCTCCATCTCCTCTTTGCTTGGACGGCCACGGCGACGTTTAGGAGGCTCTGCAATGCCAGCTGCATTTAAAGCCTCAGCCATAACTGCCTCTACTGCACGACGAGCCTCGGTCTCTTTTTTAGTTGGACGACCGCGACGACGCTTAGCAGCAGATGAATTAGAGGCCTTTTCTTCAGTTGCCTCAGAATTGGTATTTTCTGAAGTTGAATTTTCTGAATTACTATTTTCACTCTTACGAGGTCTACCACGTCTACGTGGTGCTGGAGTATTTTCTACATCATTTAAAGAATCATTTTGGACCGAAGATGTTTCGTCCGACATGTACAAACCTCTCTGTTTGCTCATCAAAATAATCTGTAAAAATACGTGAGAAATATGATGAAGGGATAACAAACAAAATCAAATAGGTGCAAATCCAAAAGGAATATACCACGAAAATGCCCGCCTTATGATGAAAAAATAATAAATTTCACCATAAAACGGGCAAATGGGGATTTATAACCACTAACCCTTAAACCTCGAGAAACCCATCTTCTAGATTTCTTTAATCTGCATAAATCATTTAAACAGCTGTACGGCTCTTTCTTTTAACAATAATATCTTCAATTTGCTGAACGATTTCTTTGATATATGTCTTGCCTTGAGGCGTGAGCTCAACCATAGTTACTCTTCTTGAAAGAGCATCATCATGTTTGCGCTGCACCAAGCCACTTTCTGCCAAAGCAGTAAGAGACATAGAAACCGTTGGCTGTAAAAGACCAAGTGCGTCAACAATCTCTGTAATTGAAAGAGCGTCTTTAGGAGAATCTAGAATTGCAAGAAGGACCATATCTGCTGCCCTGCAATACAGAGCTCCCATAGCGTCAACATACATGACAATACGCTCAAACGAAGTACGTGAAAGCGCCTGGCCGGGTGCAATACGAGCACAGGTAAGCTTGGACAGCTCCTCAACTGCTTCTACACCCTTTTCTGTGATGATACACACTACGTTGCGTCGATCAATGGCGCCTTCATCTCTCTTGATGAAACCAAGCCTTGCCAGGTGCGAGGTACGATGAGTAATCGTAGGACGAAGAGCACTCTGATACTCGGCAATTTCTGAAGTCTTAACAGGAGCACCCTTCACATTGAGGCGACACAAAATAGCAAACTCTTCAAACGTGAGTCGTCTGTTAGCAGGCACCACTCTTCTAACCAAGTTGTAAGACCTGCGAATGGACATGTACTCGCGAAGTTCCATAGAGACCTCCACTCTTATGCCCGAACCATTTACTATTTGCTCGCATAATGAGTATACCCCTAAAAAACACGTGTTAACGTGGGGACAAAACAATAGTTAGTCAAAAATATGTTAGAAAATGGTGCTTATATGACATCAAAATAGGCTTTTATATGCTGAAATATAAAATTTAAGTAATAAATATTAATTTTATTATCTCTTTTATACATTAAAAAAATTTTTTACATAACGGAGAAATATGTAAATTATCTGGAGAAATTCACTAAAGATACCATGCAGGTATTCAATACTTGCACGGTATCATGACAAAACAACATAGTTAGCTATCGTTTACATTGCCTCAGGAGCAGAAACACCAATCAGATCAAGAGCAATTGCAAGTACACGACGAGTTGCATCACACGCAGCAAGACGAGCCTTCGAAAGCTCTGCGTCCAGTGGGCGTCCTTCAGAAGGAAGTACCTGGCAAACGGTATAGAATGCGTGGAACTGACCAGCAAGCTCTTCAATATAATGCGTAATGCGGAATGGTGCCCTATCGCGAGCACAACCCTCAACAAGACCTGGGAACTCAAAGAGTTTACGAGCAAGAGCCTGCTCGGCGTCTTCAGAGAGCAGCCCAAGATCAACCTCAGAGCCAATAGCCTTATCTGCAACAGCGTCCATACCAAGTGCCTTTGCCTCATCAAGGTCAACGCCAGCAGCGCGGCGCAAAATAGAGCAAATACGAGCGTGAGCATACTGAACGTAATACACAGGATTAGAGCTGTCCTGACGCTTTACCTGCTCAATGTCAAAGTCAATCATCTGGTTGGAAGACTTTGAAACAAGGGTGTAGCGGGTTGCATCAACACCAACCTCAGCGAGAAGTTCGTCAAAGTGGATGCCAGTTCCCTTACGCTTGGACATTCTAACAGCAACACCGTTTCTAAGCAGGTTAACCAGCTGACCAAGCAGAACCTCAAACTGAGTTGGGTAGCCAAGGGCTGTTGCAGCAGAGCGAACACGCTGAATATATCCGTGGTGATCTGCTCCCCAGATATCAATAACGTGGTCGACGCGCTGGAACTTATTCCAGTGGTAGGCTACGTCGGAAGCAAAATAGGTATACTCGCCATTTGTTTTGATGAGTACGCGGTCCTTATCGTCACCAAAATCAGTAGAACGGAAGAAAAGTGCGCCCTCGTCAGAACGATAGAGGTAGCCAAGCTTATCAAGAGCATCAAGCGCGCGATCGACAGCATCTTTGCCCTGGTCATCCTTAACGTAGAGAGAGCGCTCAGAGAACCACACATCAAAGTCAGCGCGGGCGTTGTGGCAGGTGTTTTTGATGGACTCAAGCATCATCTTGTAACCGCGCTCACGGAACTCAACCATGCGCTCATCTTCGGACTTGTCTGCCCAGACCTCTCCGTCATTTTTGAGGAAGAAAAGACCCAGGTCAACAATGTAGTCTCCGGCGTATGCATTGCCGCCAAGAGAGTTGATAAACTCGTCAGTAAATGGATGCTCATCGGGATGTGCATCCTCTTCATCTGCAACGTAAGCATTGCGATCTTCAGCCAACACCTGAGCAGCAGCATCAGCGTC
This sequence comes from Atopobium sp., assembly GCA_015259045.1. Lineage (GTDB taxonomy): Bacteria > Actinomycetota > Coriobacteriia > Coriobacteriales > Atopobiaceae > Lancefieldella. Next base: position 11,267 of record JABZHD010000008.1, read on the forward strand.
AATGCCGCGCTCCTGCATGATGTCAATAAGCTGCAGGTAGCGCTTAGAGATGGAGTGACCAAAGACATCCATCTGTGAGCCGTGATCGTTTACGTAGTACTCGCGCTCAACCTCGTAGCCTGCGAATGCAAGAATGCGGCTCAGAGAGTCTCCCAGCGCTGCCCAGCGACCGTGACCAATATGCAGAGGGCCAACAGGGTTTGCAGAAACGTACTCTACCTGAACCTTCTGGCCAGCACCAAAGGTAGAGCGACCAAAATCGGCGCCCTGCTCGCGAACGGTGTTAAAAATCTCATTGCCCGCAGCAGTTGACAGATAGAAGTTTACAAAGCCAGGACCAGCAACCTCAACGCGCTCAATCTGCGCGTCCTCGGCAATATGAGCTACAAGAGCTGTCGCAATATCACGAGGAGCCTTGTGTGCTAGCTTTGCAGAACGCATTGCGACCGTAGAAGACCAGTCACCATTTGATGAATCCTGTGGGCGCTCAAGTCCCACATCATCAATCTGGAATTCAGGCAACTCACCCGCGGCCTGGGCATCTGCCAAGGCTTGACGTACAAGTTCCTCGATCTTCTCGCGCATGGTTCTCCTTTAAATTCAGTGCACGTGTGCAGCGTAATTACGTGGTAGGTTGTGTAGTTGGTTGCGTAGCTTCTAGAGGACTACTCAGTTTCCTCGGAAGATTTTACCTGATGTTGAGCAGCAAGTTCATGACGCAAATTGGCCAGACCACGCTCGAGACCCACAGGATAAATCTGAGGGTTCAAGAAACGTGTATACGCTGCATCCAGGCGCATAAGCGCAGCGTGGCAGCGATCGCGAGCAACCTCAATAGACTCGCTCTCCCCTACACGCTTACCTCCTTCTACCAGCCTTACCATCAGCTCGCGAGAAGTTCCTTCAAGCTTGTGAGTTGAATACGGGTCAATGATGTCGACAACAGTTGCCTTAGACTCTGGACTCTTGGTTACCAGGTAATCTGGGTCAAAAATCATGTCGCCTGCAGGGCAGCCGTTTGCATCGTAGAAGCGGCGAATGTGCTGAATGCCTGGGACGGTACGCTTGTAAGCCATCTCGGACAGCTTGATAACAGGAGTCCAAGGCTCAGTGGAAGACTGACGACGAGCGGTCAGCTTGTAGACGCCGCCAAGCGAAGGCTGAGGATCGCAGGTGGCAAGCTTGGTGCCAACACCAAAAGCGTCAATAGGTGCTCCCTGAGCAAAGAGAGACTGGATGGTGTACTCGTCAAGATCATTTGAAACAGAAATCTTGATGTAAGGAAGGCCAGCTTCGTCGAAAGCCTTGCGAGCTTCCTTAGAAAGGCGTGCAAGGTCTCCGGAGTCAATACGAACAGCACTTAAGCGCTCGCCACGCTCTTCCATCTCTTTTGCCACAATGATGGCGTCCTTGATGCCCTCATGAACGTCATAGGTATCAAGCAAAAGTGAGCAGTTGGTTGGACTAGACTTTGCAAATGCTCTGAAGGCATCAAGCTCAGTATCAAACGACATTACCCAAGAGTGTGCGTGGGTACCAAAGACAGGAATGCCGTAAATTTTGCCAGCAAGGACATTTGAAGTGCTTGAAGCACCTGCAATATAAGAAGCGCGAGCAACTGCCAAGCCGCCGTCTGGACCCTGTGCACGACGCAGGCCAAAGTCAGAGACGGGATTGCCCTGAGCAGCCTTGATAACGCGAGCACACTTAGTTGCGGCCAAGGTCTGGAAGTTTACCAAGTTTAGCAGGGCGGTCTCAATGAGCTGACAATCAACAATAGAACCCTCAACGCGGACCATAGGCTCACGTGGGAAAACAAGCTCTCCCTCGGGGATTGCATCAATGGTTACATTGAGCTTGTGGTTGCGCAAAAACTCGAGAAATGCTGGCTTAAAGAGACGGCCACCACCAGGAGAGTTAATGCTTGCCAGGTAGTCGATGTCGTCATCTTCATAGATAAAGTTTTCAACTAAGTCAGCAATTTGACCAGTACCACAAGAAATTGCAAATCCGCCATTAAAGGGATTCTCGCGGAAGAATGCGGTAAAGCATGCCTCTGCATCAACAAGACCGGCTTCCCAATAACCTTGAGCCATCGTGAGCTCATACAAGTCTGTATTAAGGCTAACGTCTGAGGGTTTGGTACGATCAGTGAGTGACATAGTTGCTCTTTTCGATTGGTCAAAAACTGACAGTGAGACGATATATCTAGAGTAGCAGTCCTACAAAATAAATTGGCTTACAACAAAAATAACTGCGAGAATTACCACAGTTCCAATAACAATTTTTTGCCCCAGAGGCATTTTGATGTCTTCGTCGTCTTCATCTGGCTCCATGAGAGCACGGCCCTTTGCGCGCTGCTCCTGAATGCGACGAATTTGCTCGGCCTCCTGCTGAGCTGCCTGACGTGCAGCACGCTGCTGAGCTGCAACAAGCTGAGCGTCTTCAGCGGCGGCTGCCTCTGCTTGCGCTTGCGCTTCTGCTTGGACTGCACGGGTCTTCTCGGCACGAAGCGCCTCGAGCTCAGCGCGCTCCTTCTCTGCGCGAAGAGCCTCGAGCTCCCTGCGCTCTTTCTCTGCGCGGAGCGCTTCCAGCTCGGCGCGCTCTGCGTCCGTGAGCGCAGCCGCCTGTGGCGCTGGGGTGGTTTGGAGCTCTTCGGGTTTCTCGACAGACATGGTTACTCCTCGGTTTGCGTATCGGGGATGCTGGTGGTGGCGTCGTTGGCGGCATGGCCAGCGGCACAGGCGTCGGTGGCGTTGCCGCGAACCGTGCGAAGCTTGAGCGCGGGACCCTCAACGCCTGTTGCGTCAAAGGCTGGCACAAAACTCTCGGAGACGGTTCCACCCTCCTGCCACCACAGGTTCTCAAAGCCCAGGTCATCCGCATGACAGAGCACCAACTCGTACTCCTCGTCAGAAAGCGTTCCAGAAAGAGGTCCGCCAGCCGCGCGCATGCGCTCGTTGGGCGTGTACTGATTCATGATTGATACGTCTACATCATTATGACAAAGATTCCAGACGCGGTTGAGTACCTCGCAGGAATCGTCCGCGTGCGTGGGCATGACCAGGTGGCGCACAATGATGCCCTGCAACATGCGACCGTCGTCGTCCAGCTTGCGACCGCCGTGACTCATCACTGAGTCATGCATAACCTCAAGTGTCGCCATAGACATCTCTGGATAATCTGCTGCGTACGAGAGCTCTTTTGCCAGCGCGGGATCTGCGTACTTGACGTCCGTCAGCCAAATATCAATGACGCTCGAGACTTTCCGTACCACCTCTGGCAACTCATATCCCGAGGTATTACACACAATCGGAAGCGTAAGTCCCGCTTCTTTTGCCAGCGTCACTGCTTCAATTATGTGTGGCGAGAAGTGCAAGGGAGTTACAAGGTTGATGTTGAGCGCACCCTGAGCTTCAAGCTCAAGCATCATCTGGGCAAGGCGTTCAGTTGTGACTGGCTTACCAAAACCCTCTTGCGAGATTTGATGGTTCTGACAAAACACGCATCTGAGCGGGCAACCCGTGAAAAATATGGCACCTGATCCGGCCTCGCCCGAGATGGGAGGCTCCTCCCAAAAGTGCAGCGCTGAACGAGCCACACGAATGGTGCTTGAAGCTCCACAAAGGCCCGCTTTACCAGCGTTTCTTTGAGCATGACAACGCCTTGGGCAGAGTTCACAGACGTCGTAGGCAGAAAACGTAAGGGTATTAGGTGATGGTGCACTACCCAAGGGTTTCTCGCCTCCCGTCGTATCTGCCCAGGCAGATGGTGGTATAAAAAACGCGCAGGGTCTCTGCGCGCGTCAAAGTCATGGTGGAGATAAAGGGATTCGAACCCTCGGCCTCTGCCTTGCGAAGGCAGCGCTCTCCCAACTGAGCTATATCCCCGTTGCGGTACTTATTGTGGCAATCAGGAGCAGGTATGTCAATGATTATGCGAGCGGAATGAGCGGCTGTAGGCTTGCGAGGAGGCGCGCAACGCTTCCACGGACCATTGCGGCTCTTCCGCGGACTGTCAGTGCTCTTCCGTGAGCCGTCGCGACTCTTCCGCGAGCCATCACAATTTAAACACAGACTGCCTAGGCACAAAAATATCCTTCCCCGCAGTCATCTATGAACCCACCTTCATAAGGTGGGCGCCGCGCTCGAGCGTTCCAGCTTCCTTAACAACGAAGGATGCCTGTACTGAACACGAGATTAGGCTCCCTGAAAAAACTTGTCGGTTCACCCAGTTTTGACCGCGGGAAAAGGACAATTCTTACTATAAAGAGATTATAAAAAGATTAAAGTCTTGACTTGTTTTTTAATGAGCAGCACAATTAAATGGTATGGATTTTAGCAGTTAAATACTGTTTTTTATTGAAGGGTAAGCGGCTTGAACCTCTGGGTAACCATGTTTTGTGTTTTCCTCTCAGCTGGTCTTGGTTCAGCTCTGATTACCCCTGCCGTTCGTCAACTAGCTTGGAAACTTGGAGTTGTCGATAAACCCTCTGCACGTCGAGTCAATAAAAAACCTATTCCTCGCATGGGTGGCGTTGCAATTTTCTTTGGGTTAGCCGTTGCTATGCTGGTACGTTATGGCGTTGAAGCAATTATTGGACACGCCGAAATTACGCTTTCTTCTCGCTATTACCTGAACGTTAATTTTTGGGTTGTTGGCGCAGCCTTTGTGGTCATCTTCTTGACCGGCCTGTTAGATGATATTTTTTCTCTCAAGCCAATCCAGAAACTCGCTGGTCAAATTATTGCTGCATGCATCGCTGCTGCGGGCGGCCTGATTATCGGTAACGTTGTTGATCCGTTTTCCGCGTACGGCTTTGTGGATCTTGGATGGCTCGCCTACCCAGCAACCGTCATTTACCTGGTTGCTTACGCCAACATCATCAACCTTATCGACGGCCTTGATGGACTTTCTTCAGGTATTACGTGCATTGCCTCTACCACTATGTTTGTGCTTTCCATTTGGGCGGGTCGCTTTGACGCAGCGCTTTTAAGTGCAGCCATCGCTGGCACCACGCTGGGATTCTTAGTTCACAACTCCTATCCTGCAACAATCTTCATGGGCGACTCCGGTTCTCTAACCTTGGGATTTGCCCTAGGAACAATTTCGCTTTTGTCTGTCACTCGTTGGGCAGGACTCACAACCATCATTGTTCCTCTCGTCGTTGCAGGTATTCCGATCATCGATACCTTCTCCGCGATTGTTCGCCGTACCCGCGCGCACGTCAGTTTTGCCACAGCTGATCGTGGACACATCCATCACCGCTTAATGGCTCACGGTTATAACCAGCGCCAAGCAGTTCTTTTGATGTACGGTTGGACTGCCCTTCTGTGCGTTGGTTCGCTCATTATGACGCAGGTCAATACGCTGCCTCGTATTGCAATTTTTGTCATGCTGCTTACCATGTCTGCATTCTTTGCAAAGTACCTGCACCTCTTTGAGCCTGTTCTGCTTCACCATACTGATCCAAAGACTGGTGAGGACGAGCTCATTACGCCTAAAGATCCAGGCTTCGATGAAGAGATTAAGCAGCTCCATGAAGAAGAGCATGAACACATCGAAGAGCTCATTCACAGAGATTATAAGAGCGAATAACCTGGGGAAACGACTGAGCTCTTCCCGCACCCACATCGATCGCCATATAAGCTGTGACTACACGGGTTTCTCGCCAGGTGCGCCATAACAGCATACGCGCCTAAAAAGTGCAAAGAATCTGTATTTGAGGTACAGAATCTTTAACAAAAACAGGCAAATCCACAGATTCTTTTACATTTTTAGGCAAAATTTACAGATTCTTTGATGAAATCAGGCGCATGAAAGATAGGCGCTTCGGCCCTGAATTTTTGAGCCTGAAAGCTGCATCATGTCTGAGTGAATTCACTCAGACATGGCGAGAAAAACCGGCAAATAGCTCAGATATGGTGCACTTTTCCGGCAAATCGTTCAGACATGGCGAGAAAATCAGGCACGCTGGGACTTCGACCGGTCGTACCCCCCCCACCGGGTTTCTCGCCAAAAGAAAACCCCGCACATCCGGGATGTACGGGGTGTAGCTATCTAGCTGCGAAGAAATCGCTTGGCTGAAGCCGCTTAGCTTGAGCCGCTTAGCTTGAGCCGCTTAGCTGGAGCCTCTTAGCTGAGGTTACTCAGCGAGAGCCTTCTTAGCGATCTCTGCAAGATCTGCGAAGCCCTGCTCGTCAGAGTAAGCAATCTCTGCGAGAACCTTGCGGTCAAGCTCAACACCAGCGAGCTTGAGGCCATGCATGAACTTGCTGTAAGAAAGGTCGTTGATGCGTGCTGCAGCGTTGATACGCTGAATCCACAGTGCGCGGAAATCACGCTTCTTGTTACGACGGTCACGGTAAGCATACTGACCAGAATGCTGTGCCTGCTCCTTCATACCACGGAAGGTACGAGAGGAAGTTCCGTAATAACCCTTTGTGCGCTCGACGAGCGTCTGACGCTTCTTGCGGCCAGCAACTGCGCGCTTAACTCTTGCCATATCTAATCACTCCTTGTTATTTGATCTGGTGGGTGGCGCGCTTAGTTCTTAGCGCCCATACGCTGAGAAACTACTGCTGCATCGCCAGCGGAAAGAACAGCTTCTTTACGGAAGCCACGGATACGCTTCTGGGACTTCTTGGTAAGAATGTGGCTCTTAAAAGCCTTAGCACGCATAATCTTGCCAGTACCGGTGCGGCGGAAACGCTTAGCCGAACCCTTGTGCGTCTTCATCTTAGGCATACTACTTCTCCTCCTGTGTGGTGCCATCCTCAGCACCCTCGGGCTTCTCGTCAAACGCTCCCTTGATTGGAGCAACGAGCATGTGCATGTTACGGCCTTCAATGAGCGGTTTCTGCTCAATTGTGGCAAAAGGCTTCAAATCTTCAGCAAGGCGATCAAGTACAATACGGCCCTGCTCTGGGTGAGCCATCTCGCGTCCACGGAACATGATGGTGATCTTGACGCGTGCTCCCTTCTTGAGGAAGCGCAGTACGTGACCCTTCTTGGTCTCGTAATCGCCCACATCAATCTTTGGGCGGAACTTCATCTCTTTGACTTCGATCTTGACCTGGTTCTTGCGAGCTGCCTTGGCCTTGCGAGCCTGCTCATACTTGAACTTACTGTAATCAAGAATCTTGCATACAGGAGGCTCGGCATTTGGAGCAATCTCTACGAGATCAAGACCGTGCTCACGAGCTCTCTTCATTGCATCATTGACGCCAAAAAGACCAAGCTGACTACCATCAGCGTCAATAAGACGGCACGTGCGAGCAGTGATTTCCTCATTAATGCGAGGACCATCGTTCTTGGCTATCTTGTACACCTTCCCTCTTGGACAATTGCTTGTCCGCCAATAAAAAACCCAGTGCACAAGCAACTGGGAGACAATACGCACAGGTAGCGTGCAAAGGTTAAATTGTCTGACCAGACAGCTGCTTTTGCGCTGTGTAGGTGGGGACTCACGTTCAATCCCGCTTCAAAAGTACTTTGTAAGGTTACCTCTAACAAGAAGACATTACAAGTACCAAGTTAGATATGACGAGAAATTCACATCTAGCTTAAACTTTTAGCTGGTGCCCGAGGTGGGACTTGAACCCACACGAGTTTCCTCAAAGGTTTTTGAGACCTCCGCGTCTGCCATTCCGCCACTCGGGCTAAAAAGTTTGCATAGGTACTATACCGCACCTATGCAAATCTGTCTTGCTAAATCATCAAAGTTATAGCTGATTTAATCCTGCAAGAATGGATTAGTTGCTATCTCTGCCTCAAGAGACGTTTGATTTCCATGTCCTGACAAAATAATGGAGGTTGGGTCAAGCTCTGTCTTGATACGGTTCAAAGAAGCCTTAAGTGTCTCAAAGTTGCCGCCTGGAAGGTCTGTTCTTCCTGCAGAGCCCTGGAAAAGCGTATCGCCTACAAAAACGGCGCCAGTAGCAGTTCCCTCACCCACCAAAACAATGCCGCCAGGAGTGTGACCAGGAGTTTCCATAATCTTGAACTGTGCTGTTCCAATGGTCAGAAC
>JABZHD010000090.1 GCA_015259045.1 Atopobium sp.
GTCTGAGCGCTTCTGCGTGTTGCAGAATCTGCAGCATCACAGTACATGCGATCCTTAGTTGCGTTCAGGTAGCCGTTGGAAAGCTCGATGATGTAATCGTAGAGGGTACGGAAGACGTTGTTGAAACGATATCCCTCGTAAGCCTCGGTGACTGCAGCATGAACCTCGCACATACGAGCAAGAACAAGACGATCGTACTCTTCAAGGTCTGCAACAGCAACTGCATCGGTAGCAGGATCAAACTGGCCCTCAAGCTCGCCAAGAAGGAAGCGCAGGGTGTTTCTGAACCTACGATATGCGTCGCCTACCTGAGAAAGAATGGCGTCATCGCAAGGAACGTCAGTTGAAGTATCAACGGAAGCAACCCAAAGACGCAGGACGTCTGCACCGCGCTCAGCGCAAACGGCGTTTGGATCAATGACGTTGCCCAGAGACTTACTCATCTTGCGTCCCTGACCATCAAGCGTAAAGCCCTGTGAAACAACAGACTTGTAAGGAGCAACGCCGTAAGCACCAACAGAAGTCATGAGAGAACTCATGAACCAACCGCGGTGCTGGTCGGAGCCCTCAAGATACATATCAGCTGGGAACTTAAGGTTTGGACGGTGTTTGCAAACAGCAGTGTGAGAAACACCAGAATCCCACCAAACGTCCAGAATGTCCTTGTTTGCCTTGAGATTGTGGCCGCCACACTTAGGGCAGACGCAAGCGTCGCCTAAATAGGTCTTAGGATCGTCGGTGAACCAAGCATCAGAGCCCTTCTCGCGGAAAAGCTTGATGACAGCGTCAAGTGTCTGGTCATTGATAACGGTTTCGCCGCAATCCTCGCAGGTGAAAGCAGGGATTGGAACACCCCAGTTACGCTGCCTGGAAATGCACCAGTCAGGGCGGCCTTCAACCATAGAACCAATACGCTTTACCGCGTTTGCAGGATAGAACTTAACCTTTGTAAGCTCCTCTGCTGCCTGCTGACGCAGACCAGTCTTATCCATGGAGACAAACCACTGGCTTGTTGCACGGAAGATAACAGGCTCTTTACAACGCCAGCAGTGTGGATAGCTGTGGGTAATCTCTTCCGCAAGAATGAGCGTTCCACGGTCTTTGAGCCACTGAACAATGACAGGGTTAGCCTCATTGACCTCCATACCAGAGAAGGGGCCACCAGTGCCCTGACCGTCACCCTTGAAGAAGTGGCCGTCATCATCAACAGGCATAGTCTGTGGAATATCAAAGCGAACACCAGCGTTATAGTCGTCTACGCCATGACCAGGTGCAGAGTGAACAACACCAGTACCGTCGTCAAGGGTAACGTACTCTGCATAGATAAATTTACCAGTGTTACCAAGGTCACCAAAGATTGGCTGCTTATACTCATTGCCTGCAAGCTCAACACCAGTTCTCTTCCAGGTGTTGCCCTCTGAGTCCTGAGCAAGCTTCCAATCGGTATAGCCAAACTTGGCAGCAGCCTTCTCTGCAAGAGCCTCAGCAACAATCTCTACGTGTCCATCAGGAAGCTCAAGAGCAACATAGTTAGCCTCAGGGTGCAGAATAACTGCCTCGTCAGCAGGCAATGTCCATGGAGTTGTAGTCCAGATGTCTACCCAAGTCTTACCTGCGTAAGCCTCAAGACCCTCAGGAACCGTAGTTAACTCAAAGCGAACAAAGATTGCAGTAGAGGTGACATCGTGATACTCAATCTCTGCCTCAGAAAGAGCTGTGTGGTCATGAGTGCACCAGTGAACAGGCTTGGTGCCTCTGTACACAGAACCCTTGTCATAGATGGCCTTGAAAATCTCAACGTCTGTAGCGTCGTAATCATTGACGTAGGTGAGATAAGGGTTATCCCACTCGCCCAAAACACCAAGGCGCTTAAAGCCCTGACGCTGGGTATCTACCTGCTCAACCGCCATCTTGCGGCAAAGCTCACGGATTTTCTCGGTAGATAACTGATTGAACTTCTCTGTGCCAAGCATCTGCTCAACCTTGTGCTCGATTGGCTGACCATGGCAGTCCCAACCAGGAACATAAGGAGTCTGGAAGCCCTGCATAGCCTTATAGCGGTTGATGATGTCCTTGGAAATCTTATTCTGTGCGTGACCCAGGTGAATTGGACCGTTTGCATAAGGAGGTCCATCATGAAGGACAAACTTGTCATGTCCCTCATTCTTCTTCATCAGGAGCTCATAGACGTTGTTTTGGTCCCAATCAGCCAAACGCTGAGGCTCGTTCTGCGCAAGTGATGCGCGCATAGGAAAGCCTGTGTTTGGCAGGTTGGTGGTCTTTTTGTACTCGTTTGCCATCAAGCACAACCTTTCTGGGCACAAATAAAGCGCCCGTCCCTCACAGCTGGGACGAAGCGCCACAATACACTTCGTTGTAACCACCCAGCGACGGATATGTCCGTTTACTCGGCTGGCCTGTCACGGCGACCATTTCCGGCAGCATCTACTAGTACAAAAATCTGTACGTTTGAACTGCAGCTCCGAGGTGATGTTCACACGGACGCAAATGCGGACTTCCACCAACTCCGCTCGCTTGAGATTTGCGCTACCCAGCTACTGTCCTCATCACAGCTTGTGTAAGTAATACTACCACGTCTTGCACTTATTGAACTAAGTAATACACACGCTTAAACCGTTTTTAACAAATTATGCGAAATCCAAATTTTAAATTTTTTTAGAAATAAAAAAAGAAGAGTGGGTACAACAAACCTAATATCTAAGTGAGCTCATATCATATTTGAGCCAAACAGGTAAAGGGACGTGTATGGCAGATAACAATAATAAGCACCGTAGATCTATGTCGATGCTACTCTATATTGCAGTAGCCATCTTTGTATATCTCCTGCTTAGCAACACATTATTACCAGGACTTCTGCGTCAACAGGTACAAACTGTCTCGTACAGTGAGTTCCTTAACAAGATTGACAACAATGAAGTTACCAAGGTAGACCTTAATACGGGCAGCAGAAACATTAGGTTCACAACTGGCTCTGGAGATTCCGAGAAGGTCTTTGAGACTACGCAGTTCCCCAATGATTCAACGCTGGTTCAGACGCTTAGAGATCACAAAGTTGATTTCTCAGCTTCTATTCCTGACAACTCTACAAATATGCTGCTCTATGCCCTTATTCAGTATGGAATCCCTCTTGTCATCTTCTTGGGCATTGGCTACTTTATCAACCGATCCCTTAAACGCGCCATGGGTGACGATGGTCCTTCCATGAACTTTGGTGGCGGCTTTGGAGGTCTTGGCGGCAATCTTGGTCGCTCAAGTGCTAAAGAAATTAAGGGAGAAGACACAGGCATTACGTTTAAAGACGTAGCTGGTCAAGAAGAGGCTAAAGAGTCTATGCAAGAGATTGTTAGCTTCCTTAAGACTCCTGATAAGTACAAAGAGATTGGTGCTCGCTGCCCTCGGGGTGCCCTGCTTGTAGGCCCTCCAGGTACTGGTAAGACCCTCATTGCTAAGGCAGTTGCTGGTGAGGCAGGCGTTCCTTTCTTCCAAATTGCTGGCTCTGAATTTGTTGAGATGTTTGTTGGACGCGGTGCAGCAAAAGTCCGTGATCTCTTCAAGCAGGCAAATGAGAAAGCTCCTTGTATCATCTTCATTGACGAGATTGATGCGGTTGGTAAGCGCCGTGATGCTTCTCTCAACTCCAACGATGAGCGTGAGCAAACCTTAAACCAACTGCTCTCTGAGATGGACGGCTTTGATAACCACAAGGGCATTGTTGTTCTTGCAGCAACCAACCGCCCTGAGACCTTGGACAAGGCACTTCTGCGTCCTGGCCGTTTTGACCGCCGTATTCCTGTTGAGCTTCCAGACCTTAAGGGTCGTGAGGCAGTTCTTCAGATTCACGCCAATGATGTAAAGATGGAGCCCGGCGTTGACCTCTCTATCATTGCTAAGTCCACACCAGGCGCATCTGGTGCAGACCTCGCAAACATCATCAACGAGGCAGCTCTTCGTGCTGTTCGCTTTGGTCGTCATCGTGTTACCACCGAAGACCTTGCTGAGTCCGTTGACGTTGTTATTGCCGGCGCAAAGAAGAAGAACACTGTTCTTTCTGAGCACGAGAAGGACGTTGTGGCTTATCACGAGACCGGCCATGCAATTGTTGGCGCCATCCAGAAAAACGATGCTCCTGTTACCAAGATCACCATTGTTCCTCGTACTGGCGGAGCTCTTGGCTTTACCATGCAGGTTGAGGATGATGAGCGTTATCTAATGAGCAAAAGTCAGGCTATGGATGAGATTGCTGTTCTCTGTGGTGGACGCGCAGCTGAAGAACTTATCTTTGGCGAGATGACCAATGGCGCTTCCAACGATATTGAGCGTGCAACAGCAATTGCTCGCGCTATGGTTACGCAGTACGGCATGTCTGACAAACTTGGCATGGTTACCCTCAGCCAGCAGCAAAGCCGTTATCTTGGTGGTGGCTCTTCCCTCACCTGCTCTGAGGCAACCGCTGAAGAGATTGATGCCGAGGTCAGGCGCATTGTTGAAGAGGGCCACCAGCGCGCACTCCAGACACTTAAGGAGAACCGCTTCAAGCTGCATGAGATTGCTCACTACCTGCAAAAGAAGGAAACAATCACCGGCGAGGAGTTCATGAATATCCTTAAACGTGAGAATACCTTTGCACCAGTAGTTGAGAACACCAATGAGGAAGGCTCCTCTACTTCTTCAGCAGAGTAACTTTGTCTCATAAGTAAAATTAAACGGCCGCCTATTCTGAACTGCCTCCCATTTCTTGGACATAAGAAATGGGAGGCCGTTCACTCTCGTAGGTGGCCGTTTTTTGTGCCGTATGTAAAGGTTTCCTGCTCAAGTTATCGAGCAAAAAGTTCCCAAAAAGCAACAGCAGATGACGCTGCAACGTTAAGAGAATCCACCTGATGTGACATAGGAATGATGGTAGTAACATCACAGGCCGCAATAGTTTTCTTATCAAGTCCATAGCCCTCACTACCAAAGAATAGCGCAGCTTTTTTACCTTTTACCAGCTCTTTATTAAGAGGTACTGCAGAATCTGTGAGTGCAAGTGCACACGTAGTAAAAGAATAAGCTTTAAGCTTTTCAATAAGGTCCAGCGA
>JABZHD010000091.1 GCA_015259045.1 Atopobium sp.
TAACACGCTGCAGAATCATAATCACCCGCATATGAACTGCCTCCCATTTCTTATGTCCAAGAAATGGGAGGCAGTTCTCGACTGGCGAGAAGGACCTTTTACTTTTGGATGTGTCTTTGGGTTCACTATGACATCTCTCGAGGTAAAACGATGGTAAAGCGTGTTCCTACACCCTCACGAGAGAGCACCTCAATAGAGCCGTCATGATTATCGATAATCCATTTTGCGATGGATAGTCCAAGTCCAGAACCCTCGTTGCTTTCAATACGAGCGTTGTCGGCTCTCCAGAATCTCTCAAATATATGAGCGGCTGCTGTCTCGGACATGCCCATACCTTCATCTTCGATTGAAACTTGAACGGTTTTCTCGTCATATGCGACATTAAAAGAAATGGTGGTCTGAGAAGCAGAATATCGAGCAGCATTTTGTACGATGATACGGATAGACTGCTTAATCATTGCGGTGTCAGCAAGCACCTGATAGCGGTCATCCTTCAATACACCTTGATCAAATTTCAGCACATAGTGATGATCTGGATCAATCATTTCCGACTCTTCACAGACCTCAGAAGTTATCCGTGCAAGATTGAGCTTAGTCTTTGTGAGGGTATTTCTTCCTGCGTCTCCGCGTGCTAAGAAGAGGAGCTGCTCAACAAGGTCATGCATGTGTTCGCTCTCGGATTTGAGGGCAGCGATGGACTCATCTAGTACCGCTTCGTCTGTCTTACCCCAGCGATCCAGCATGTCAGTATAACCTCGGATAACAGCTATAGGCGTGCGAAGCTCGTGGCTGGCATCGTTGACAAAGCGCATCTGTTGCAATTTTGCTTCTTGCATGCGTTGAAGCAGTTTATTCAGGGCAATCTCAATACTTGCCAGGTCTTGGTCGCCCGTTTGAATCTTTGGCGCGTTGATATTGGCTTCTTCAATTGCCTGTTCAAGACTCCTAATTTTCTCACTTTTGACCAGGACGTCATTTGTTGTAGCTTCGGTAGAAAGAACATCACTATTTACTAGTTGGTCGGCTTTAAGTGCAAGTGTATTGAGGGGCTGAAGAGCTCTTCTGACGCGCCGCATATCACCGAAGAATGACAACAGATCAATGATTTCCCAGATAAGAATTGCAATATACATGGGCCAGAAGCGTGCTAACTCTTCGCCTAAATCAAATATTTTTGCGCCAAAAGTAGGGCCATGAACAATGTATTTTATGCTTGAGAGTCCGTGTAAGAAAGTGAATCCAGTAAGAGAAATAGAGTGAGACTCAGTAGGGAAAAAACCTAGGTAAAAAGTACCTTGCGGAACATGCTGGTTATACATATAAATAAAAATCAGAGCAATAGTTACCAGTAAAAAGAGATCAAAGCCGACGTAATTCATCAGCTTCCGCCACCAAAATCCCCAGGTAATTACTCCAGCTGTCGACGAATCAGAGGGAGTAAAGAAAGGCTTTTTATGCTCTTGTATGGTGGACTGGTTATGCTTCTCTGATGACATATCCGACTCCACGAACGGTAGTAATTAGCTTGATGTTGTAACGATCATCAATTTTTGCACGTAGATGAGCAATATGAACATCTACGTTATTAGTTTCTCCGGCAAACTCATAACCCAAGGCTTCAGAAGCAATACGCTCACGGCTCATGACAACACCAGCGTGCCCCATAAGCATACGGAGGACTTCGAATTCCTTAGTAGTAAGTTCGATTGAATCGTTCTTGACACAGACTTCTCTACGATCAACATCAAGCGAGACACCTTTAATTGTAAAGGTGCTTGTAGCAGCTGTTTGAGGAATTGTCGGGGAGTTCAAACTGTCTGCCTCATGATGTTTGAGGGCCACTCGAATGCGGGCGAGAAGTTCCTCTATCGCAAAAGGTTTGGTGAGGTAGTCATCTGCCCCCGCATCCAGACCAGCCACTTTATCCATCACCGAATCACGAGCAGTAAGCATGATAGTTGGCGTGTTTTTCTCGCGACGAATCCTTCTGAGAACTTCTAGACCATTAAGCTGGGGGAGAAGTACATCAAGCAAGATAAGGTCGTAGTCATTTGACAGTGCTTTTTCAGCTCCGGTTCTTCCGTCAAGAGCTTTGTCTACTTCATAGCCCTCATGTTTAAGCTCGAGTTCTATAAAGCGTGCAATTTTTTCTTCATCTTCAACGATAAGAACCTTAACCATTTTCTCGCCTAAATATCGAAGTTTTCTATTTTAGGTTTGGAACCAATTGCATTTTATTTTTTGTCGATAACATCTTTTTTGATGGAACCCGCTGCATCTGCAGCCTTATCCATTGCCTCATTTACATCAACAACAATAGGATAAGCTCCCTGGATGTGATAGCGCATTTCAAAGAACAGACCAATGATGAGCAGCCAGAATGTAGCACCCCAGAGGAATAGACCAACAATTGGAATAATTACTGGCATGGCCATGAACTGCTCGCCGCGACGAGTAACAATAAATTTTGTCTCTACGCTTTTATTAAACAGCTCCTTGCACTTTTCCCAAAGAGAAGACATACTCTCTGAGAAATCAGACTTCTTGCTTGATTCTTGGTAAGCAATTTGAGCTGCTTCCATTTCTGGAGAAACGTCTGACTGTGCAGCTGACTCAGTAGTATAGTTTGCAGTCTGCTTAGTGGACTTGCCCTGCTTCTCGAGCCAAATAATTGCATCAAGAACATTATCATCACAAGTGTCAAGTGCTGCCTTTGCGTCCTCGTAGCTTACGCCGCACTTCTCGCGAATTACTTCAACCTTTTCTAGCTTTTCCATGATCAGCTTCCTTTCGAGATGTTAAAGACGCCTCTCGTCTTCGTGATACATGGTCTCTTATAAAGATTAACCAATTATTGAGGTTAGATTAAGCTTTCATAAGTATTTTAATGGGATTGTTTACACGTCTCAATTACAGGCAGCGCCCTTACCACTTACCGATTACTTATAAAACTAGCTTGTTTTAGCTATTCAGCAGTTTGAAACTATTAAATAGTTATATATAGCTAACTTATGGCAGTTGAAGCCTTGCTTTCTCTGTCAAAGCCAGCCTGAATAACAGACACTACATTGTGAGTTTGTGGCAGGAGGCGGTGTGGGTATGGCAAATCGTCAAAATCAAAGTGTTCAAGCTACTGAGTGTAACCAAAATACAAAACAGGATCCTCAGCAATCTGAAGTAAATCCTGTTGCAGTATTGCTCGAGTGGTCAGACAGAAAAAGTATGTACGCGCTCTCTGTCATCCTTGCCATTATTGGCGTTTTGGGAGGAATGGTTCCCTACGTTGCCGCGGGCAACATGGTGGTTGGTATCTTTAATGGAATTCAAGAATGGTCGTTTTACCTGTATTGGGGACTTATAGCGGGTCTTAGTTATTTAGTAAAAATAGTTTTTCACCATCTTTCAACTATCGTTTCTCATAAGGCAACGTTTGCGACAATTGCAAACATGCGCACCCGAGTGGCAAAGAAGCTGACAACTATCCCCATGGGATATGTGCTTGATACGCCATCCGGCTCTCTCAAACGCCTCTTGGTCGAGAAGATCGATAGTATTGAAACCACACTTGCCCATGCAGTTCCTGAACTTACTTCAAACCTTACGGCTGCTTTTGCGGTTTTTGTGTACCTCATTGTTTTGGATTGGCGTCTTGCTCTTGCTGCTCTACTCACTATTATTGTGGGACTTGCCTGTTTATCAGGCATGATGAAAGACTATGAGTATTGGTATCAAAATACTATCGTAACTGGTAAAGAGATGAATAATGCTTCAGTTGAGTATGTGTCTGGAATTGAGGTAATTAAGGCTTTTGGACAGTCTGCTAGCTCTTACGAGAAGTTCTCAAAGGCTGTTTACGCTTCTGCCCATGCTTTTATTGATTGGATGAGCCACTGCCAAATCTGGCAGGATGCCATGTTGTCAATTGCTCCTGCAACGTTAGTAACGGTATTACCCCTTGGATGCTTGTTTGTGCTTCAGGGAACTCTTTCTCCTTCTACGTTTGTTATGTGTGCCGTGCTTTCTTTAGGAATTTTTCAGCCGCTCTTTGAAGCAATGAGCTTTATGGATTCCCTTGCACAGGTAGGCTCTGTCGTTAAAGAAATTTCTGAGGTATTGAACTACCCAGATCAGGTGAGAGCCGAGGACCCTTGTACGCTTGAGGGCACTAAATTAAACTGAGTGATGTTCGTTTCTCGTATGGAAGTAATGAGGTAATTCACGGAATTAATCTAGATATTGAGCCAGGACAAGTTACGGCACTTGTTGGTCCAAGTGGATCAGGTAAGTCTACTGTTGCACGGCTTATCGCAGGTTTCTGGGATCCAAATGAAGGGTCTGTTTCTATTGGAGGACAAGATATTCGTTCCTGCACTCCAACTCAACTTGCAGACCTTGTAGCTTACGTTGATCAAGATAGTTACCTTTTTGACGAGACCATTATGGAAAATATCAGGATGGGCAAAAAAGACGCTACTGATGAAGAGGTAATTGCTTGTGCAAAAGCTTCTGGCTGCCATAACTTTATCCAATCGCTTCCTCATGGTTATCAAACGGTTGTAGGAGGCTCGGGAGGACACCTTTCTGGTGGCGAGCGTCAGCGCGTGGCAATTGCTCGAGCTATGCTCAAAAATGCACCTATTATCATGCTCGACGAAGCAACGGCCTACGCGGATCCAGAATCAGAAGCAGAGGTTGAATCTGCAGTTGCAAAGCTGGTGGCTGATAAAACGCTGGTGGTTATTGCGCACCGTCTTTCTACCGTACAAAATGCCGACAAAATTGTTGTTGTTAATAATGGCTCCATTGAAGCTGAGGGTACGCACGAGCAGCTTATGGAGGCATGTCCGCTCTATGCAACCATGTATCGCGCTCATATCGGCGCACTTGATGAGGCTTAAGGAGGGGAGTAGCAATGTTATCTGTCTTAAAAATGTACTTTCAGTTTGGAAGTTCTTATCGCCAGAAACTCTATAAAGGTCTTTTCTTTACCATTCTTGGCTGCCTCTTTGAAGGCGTACAAATAACGGCGCTTTGGATTGTTTTTACTGCTCTTACTACGGATACACTCTCAACTCAGACGATATTT
>JABZHD010000092.1 GCA_015259045.1 Atopobium sp.
ACACCAAGTGCAACTGCCATAACCAGAAGCCTATTCCAGAGAATGACATCGGTTGGAATTGCTTCGTGCAGGTTAGTGAACTCAGTAAGCCACTTTCTTAGCGCACGAGTCTTAGCGAGCGTCTCAACACCTTCTCTGTTCATTAAATCGAAAGAGCCAATGTTTACAAGTGCAACCAGACCGGCAATGACAAGAATAAACAGATGTAGTAGTAGATTGGCAAATGAAACATCAGCCATAACACCCATCATGAATGCAGCAGCGGCAACAAGAACATCGACAGCAATCAGAGCACCAAGAATTCCCTTACCGTGGAATGGAATCTTGTTTGTTCCATACTTAGCAGCATAGCTAAGCTTGATGGGGCTCTCCCAAGACTCATATGCCTTATTAAAATCTTCTGGATGTGATGAAGCATACTTACCAATTTGTTTCATGGTAACAGTAGTGTTTACCGCTCCAGATTCTCCGGCCTTATCAAAGATTAGCCTCATTGCCATGATATCAATCTTATTTGACAGTGAACTGCCAGGGTAGAAAGGCTGCTGGCTTTCTGAAAGGTCTTGAACCTTTGTAAGACAGTAATCAGACTTCTCCATACCAAGGAAGTTTGTACTAACCGTCTTATTCAAGCTAATGTACTTTGAATCAGAAAGGTGCATAAGGGTTGCTGTCAGAGCGTCTCCCTTAATTAGCTCACCGTTGTAAAGCATAGAAAGAACTGCAGGATGATCATTAGATGGGACATCTCTGTAGTAAAGGTCATTAAACTGAGGAGCCATTACCTTTTTATATTGAATACGCAGCAAGATTGCTGCTACAACGGTGATAGCCGCAAGTACTAATGGTGCATAAAGAATAAGAGCTACCTGAGTTTTTGCAATCTCACGTTTGTGATTTGCTTCATCCGCCCACGCTTGTTCCTCAGACAAGATGCTACTCAGCTTATTCTGCTGAATAGGAGCTAGCCCAGAAACCCAATCAGTTGGGAACGTAATACGAGCTTCCGCAAATTCATCAGTTCCTACACCAGGAACCTTATAAACGACTGCATTGTTGGTAATTTCAACATTTGCATCTAGTGGACCGTGTCCCCAAGCGCGAACAGTATCTCCGGCAACTATAGATTGTCCTGATGGGACAGGAAGATGAATAGTAGCAGTGACATTTCGAGACTCGGAATCCCAGCCATCAGATACAAACTTCCAGTACAGCTCCGCAGTATCCGACCAGTTTGTTACAACATTAGTAATGTCATACTCGATAGTTATATGTGCTGACTCATCATCATGCGCTGAATAAATCTTTAGGTTCAGCATGTTGTTTGAGAGAGTAGGAACATAGTACTCATCTGAGCTGGCACCATTTCCATTTGAATCTTTGCTGTAGATCTGACGCGTTCCTTGCCTATCCTGAACGGTAACTGAAGTAATGTTTATTTCAACGTTCTGTCCATTGTATTTATTCTTTCCAACTGGAAGATTCCAATAGACACCATGAAAACTACCGTTGAAATAGAATGTACGAGTTTCTACGACATGCAACGTTCCGTCTTTTTGAACCGTCGCATCAATATTTACCGTATCTATTGAAAGGTCGCGCGCAAATGCTTTTGCAGGCGTAATTAAAAACGCAACAGCCAAAAACATTACGCAAAGCGCAATCTTTACAAACTGGCTCTTTTTAGAAGAGCGAAGCGAGACTTTATACATGGAAACTCCTTTATGTTACTTTCGCAACTCTCCTTAAAGGATACCACGTACTGTTTAATCTGCTGGTGAATATGAGTTATCCAGTTCAAACAAAGCAGGTGGCAGGCCTTTATCCCACTCCTCTCCTACTTCCTCAGAAAGAAAATACTCATCAGTTTCTATAAAGGGAAGGTTGGCAATTCTTTTATTTCTTGATACTTCGAGATTGCATACAAGTGAGCTTGGACCGCTGAAGTCTAGAAGGCACCCGTAGCAAATTCTCATGTCCTGAAATAACTTTTCTCCGCATCTGGGGCAAATTTTTACGGAGTAGTTTTCTATAGCCATAGCGACTCCTTCTTTCAACGTTGCTTTCTTCAGTACTTATTTCTTGAATGAGTACTTTCTGACCAACCTCAAACCATGGGAAATCATCAACTGATGGTCTTTCAAATGTGCAATAAGCACCCGCGCAGCTATGGATTTGTTTAGGATGTACTCGTCTCCGAACTTTTAAAATTTCTCCGTGATCGTCTGCAAATGCGATATCAATCGGATACGTCATTCCAAAAGTATGAACTGAAGAGCACCTTAGAAGTAAGACTGGAGGAGCTGTTATCTCGGTACCCAAAAGACCGACGAACTTTTCGAAGCCTCCTTGTAACAATTCAAAAATTTGCTCTGAATTAGGGACTTCTTCTATCGAAACCTGTACATTCATTTTCAAATCACAACTCCCGACTTATAGGGACTAACAACAATTGAAGTTGTATGGGTGAGGTACAGAGGAGACTCTAATGACACTAAGGGGAGACGCACAGTATGTGGCCAAGGTCTGTACTTTAGAGTTGCTTGATATTTAGGAAAAACAGAGACCATATTCCCAATCCCCTCCTTTTCTCCCTCCATGGAGACGACAATGTCGCAATTGTCATCACATTTAAGAGCAGTTTTTATTTTCTGAGTTAAGTTTTCTAGCGTTCCTCCATCCGTGGAATGACTGGAAGAAATTCCATGAGCAATGATTTGATCTGCCGCAACACGATCAAACTTTGAGCACATATCTGCAAACTTAAATAAATTGATTGCAATTAGAGCAACCACTAATACAACCGGAAGTACCAATGCAGTCTCAACAAACATTTGCCCTTTTTGGCAACAAAGAAATTTCATTTTTCTCATATGCCACCAAAAACTTTCTTAACATCAATTTCTAAAGGAATCTCAATATCAATGACAGGAATGGTCAACTTTGCAATTGTGATTTTGTCAGGCAAATATTGCAGAGAAAATGCGCCAAGAGAACGAGCTAAAGCGATTGGATCTGATGTATTAGGTATTTTCTGAACTAGTTCACGAATCGTTGATTCTTTCTCAAAGCCAGCTTGTTTCAAAACACTTTCTGTATTAACAAGAACAGGCTTCATTTGTCTTAAATCACTTGGCTCTAATCCAGCGTCAATAACTATTTGTTTCAAAGCACTCTGTAATTTGGAGCCGACACTTCCACCTGTTATTCCGTCAACGTTATCAAGAAATTCCGACAGCTTAGAAGACCAAGAAGTTACACCATCCCCATATGAGATTAAAAGAGATCCCCACAAGCTCATTACCTTATCTATGGTCTGTCCAATAAACCCTCCCCTCCTTTCAACCTGATCAAAAAAGCTTGAAAGAACGTTGTTTGTAGAAGAGCTGTCTGGAGCAAGCGTTGCTCCGGATATTGCATATCCTTCTGGGAGAAAAACTGACTGCTCAAGTGTTCCTAAACTTCCTTGAAATTCTGGAGATGAACCTCCTCTTCTCACAAATGAAATACATCCCCAAGCTCCTGGAGGACATAATCTGGGCCTAGCAACCTTTAGGGCATCAAGTGCTTTTTGAAATATTCCAGTTGATTTATCTGCAGCTTCAGACAACTTTTTTCGCAAATCTTTTATTTGCTGACGTGATGATTCATAAACTTCAGACTCTTCGACTACGATTTTCCAGTAAAACTCAAACCCGTTATCAATATTTGTCGAAGCAGAAGCCACTCTTCCCACATCGCTGCTCGTAAAATGACAATGTTGACACTCATGAACCGCTCCAGAATCTAAATCTTGTAGCGATGCAAATTCCGCGTTTTCTCCTATTGCTCCTGGACAAGACCTATGAGCATGAATGGTTTTCTCGCCGTTTTCATAGGTGCAAGGCCAAATAGGCTTTAGATACAGGTCCGTTTTCTTTGTCTCTTCTAAATTATGTGGTAATCGAGGTAAATTCATTTCAACCTCACCATCAGCTGTTTCTTTATAAAATCCTTTTGAAAGTTCCGTAAACGCAAAGTTGTAAAAAGCTTTTCGTATAGCAGAATCACGCAATTCTTCTGCGGTGCTTCCATTGACAATTTCTTGATCATATCGAGCTCTGTAATAAGCTCTAGCTCGCTTTAAAGCGACACCAAACGTCCAAGAAGTTGGCGACGGAATAGATGGGTTTATATCCCCAGAAAGACCAGCAAGATGCTCCGCTCTTTCGCGCATAGAATACGGACCTCCACCGCAGTCTGCCTCCCACGCCCTCTTCTTAGATGTTTCTGCTTTACTCTGTAACTCTTCAATCTCTTTTGCTATCTGCTGTAATAGTTCGCTCTGTTCTTTTAACTCATCTGATGAGACGTCGCTGTTTAAATGTCCAAAATCAGATTGTGACTGAGCGGGAAATAGAAGAGCTGATCCCACGAAGTTACCCGCATCAGTAGAGTTCTTGTGTATACAAGAGCTCGCTGCCATTGCTGCAAAAACTGGAAGCATTTTTTCAGTTGCCTCTAAGCCTTCACAAGCTGAAGCAGCAAATTTTTTACGCACTTCAAGTGTCTTAAAACCCGCATCACACAATTTAGAACCCGCTGAAGCTAAACCTGGCACACATGAAGCAACCAATCCGGCTCCAACACATAACAATCCAGATAACCCAAGACTCAAAATGCTTGCATCAATTACCTGCGCAATAGTTGTGTATTTAGCTACGACATTTTCTCCTGCCATAGAAGCCGCATCTGCTATTGACTGAGTTTTGTATGCTCTCGATGAAACCCAAGCAACCGATACCAGCGCAAATACAAGAGCTAAACAGACCAAAAGCGCACTTGCAAAAGCGATTGACGTAATACCGCCTGTATCGTCTATAAACATGGAAAGTCCAAGCTTTATTCTCTTATGTTTATCCTTTCCAAAAGGCAATCCAATCCGCATAAGAACCCTCAATCCAATCTGGATACGTACTAGCAGATAAACTTGAATGCAAGACAATCCCTTGATCATCCGTCTGTCCCGCAAGGAATAAACACCAGCCTATTGGCG
>JABZHD010000093.1 GCA_015259045.1 Atopobium sp.
CTATAAGGCAAAGCTTGATGCACGTGCTTTGGCAGATAAGCCTCTTCGCGGCAAGCTTGTGCTGGTAACTGCCATTAACCCAACGCCAGCAGGCGAGGGAAAGACTACTACCTCGGTAGGTCTGGCAGATGCCTTGACCAGCTTGGGACAGTCTGCCATGTTGGCCCTCAGGGAGCCTTCTTTGGGTCCAGTCTTTGGCGTCAAGGGCGGTGCTGCAGGTGGCGGCTATGCCCAGGTAGTTCCTATGGAGGACATCAACCTTCACTTTACCGGAGACTTCCACGCCATCGGCGCTGCAAACAATCTCTGCGCCGCCATGCTGGATAACCATATCAAGCAGGGTAAAAGCCTCAACATTGATCCACGCCGCGGGGTGTGGAAGCGCTGCGTTGACATGAACGATCGCCAGCTCAGAAATGTTGTTGACGGCCTTGGTGGTATTGCTGACGGAATGCCAAGACAAGACGGCTTTGATATTACGGTTGCTTCCGAGGTCATGGCCGTATTCTGCCTTGCTTCGGGCATCAAAGACCTTAAAGAGCGTCTGGGAAGAATGGTTATTGCCTACACCTATGACCGCAAGCCTGTTACCGTCAGCGATATCCATGCAGAGGGCGCTATGACGGCGCTGCTCAAAGATGCTATTCAGCCTAACCTGGTACAGACGCTTGAGCATACACCTGCTCTAGTTCACGGCGGTCCTTTTGCCAATATTGCTCACGGTTGCAATACGGTTGAGGCAACAAAGACTGCTCTTCGTCTTGCAGATTACGTTGTTACCGAGGCAGGCTTTGGTGCAGACCTTGGTGCCGAGAAGTTCTTGGACATCAAATGTAGAGCTACTGGTCTTGCTCCATCGGCTGTTGTTCTAGTGGCAACCGTTCGTGCTCTTAAGTACAACGGAGGCGTTGCCAAAGCAGACCTTAATCAGCAAAACGTTGAGGCTCTTAAAGAGGGCATTCCTAACCTGCTTCGTCACGTTGACAACATCCAGACCGTCTATGGACTTCCTGTAGTTGTTGCTATCAATGCATTCCCAACCGATACCGCTGAAGAGCTTGCTCTGGTAGAGGAGGAGTGCAAGAAGCGTGGCGTAAATGTAGTGCTGTCTGAGGTTTGGGCAAAGGGCGGAAAAGGTGGCCAGGCTCTGGCAGAAGAGGTTATACGCCTTTGCCAGACTGAGTCTAAGCTCACCTTTGCTTACGATGTCAAAGAGTCTTTGAAGCAGAAGATTACAGACATTGCTACTAAGATTTACCACGCCGATGGTGTTGAATTTGCTCCAAGTGCCGCTAAGCAGCTTCAGCAGCTTGAAGAGCTTGGCTTTGGTGAGCTTCCTATTTGTATGGCAAAAACCCAGTACTCATTTACTGATGATCAGACTAAATTAGGTGCTCCAGAAAACTTTAAGATTACTGTGCGAGAAGTTCGTGTTTCTGCAGGTGCAGGCTTTGTAGTCTGCCTTACGGGCTCTATCATGACCATGCCAGGACTTCCAAAGGTTCCTGCTGCAGAGCACATTGATGTTCTTGATGATGGAAGAATTGTGGGTCTTTTCTAATGTCTTATCCCTCTTCACCTGAAGAAGTAGCGTTTACATCCTATAGTGCAGATGCTTATGCTCAACATCTTGCTGCTAAAGAGCCTATTCCTGGCGGCGGCAGTGCTGCCGCTTATGTAGGGGCACTTGCCGTGTCTTTGGCTTCAATGGCTGGTGTGTATGCACAAGGAAAACCTGCCTATGCTCAGCATGAAGATGATCTTGCAAAATATATTGCCCGAGCTAGTGCGCTCCGCCAGGACTTCATGGAGTTGATGGATGAGGACTCTCGTCAGTTCTTGCTAGTTTCAAGTGCGTTTAGCGTGCCCAAGGATGACCCAAAACGTGCAGGAATTGTTGAGGACGCCCTTAAAGAGGCAGCTCAACCACCGCTAAAGGTTATGAGAAAAGTGTGTGAGTCCATTGAGCTTCTTGAAGAGATGCTTATTAAGGGTTCCCGTATGCTTTTGTCTGATGTGGGTTGCGGTGCTGCTCTTGCACGTGGCGCTTTGATTGCCGCTTCTCATACGCTATTTGTAAACACTCGTTCTATGCATGATACGGCGTACGCTCAAACGCTGCTTGATGAGGCGGATAAGCTTCTAGACACCTATGTATCACGAGCTGACGCCGTAAGTGATGCGGTAAGCGCACAGCTAAGACAGGAGGCATAACATGAGCTCAGAGACTACTTCACAGGAGCTTCGTGGCGCTCCTGTTGCCAAGGCGATAACTGAAGAACTTGCTGTTCAAGTCCAGGAGCTCCGTGCACAAGGCGTGACTCCTAAGCTGGTTATTGTTCGCATTGGACAGAAAAGCGATGACCTTACCTATGAGCGCGCAGCATATACGCGTGCGGAGAAGGTGGGCTTTGAAGTTGAAACCATTGAGCTTCCAAAAGATGCTACACAAGAGCAGGTAAATAGCGCGTTTGACCAGGTTTCCGCCGATACATCGGTACATGGTTGTCTGCCTATGCGTCCATTTCCTGCTGGAATTGATGAGCATGAAGCGCTTCAGCATCTAGCTCCAGAAAAAGATGTTGATTGTGCAACCGATTCCATGCTGCTCGCAACGCTTTGTGGAACTCCTGGCGCACTGGGACCTTGCACCGCAGAGGCAGTTCTCGCGCTTCTCGATTTCTACCAGGTACCCCTTGAGGGTGTGCCTGTTGCAGTTGTTGGTCGCTCTAATGTCATTGGTCGTCCGGTAGCTGCGCTTTTAAGCGCAAGAAACGCGACGGTAACGGTATGTCACAGTAAGACCAAAGACCTTGCTGCTACGCTTAAGCAGGCAGAGGTTGTGGTTGTGGCCGCAGGACGTGCGCACCTTATTGGAGCTGACTGCGTAAGAGCTGGTCAGACCATCATTGACGTGGGCATTAACTGGGATGAAGACGCTCAAAAACTTGTTGGCGACGTCAATACAGAGCAGGTAGCTCCTCTGGTAAGCGCTTATACTCCTGTTCCTGGCGGTGTAGGTAGCGTGACAACGGCAATTCTTGCCCGCCATGTTGTTGCCGCAGCTCAAAGAACGCTTGCATAAGAATGAAAGGTAGGTTGCCTCATGGCAGCGGAAAATAACTATAAAGAGCTTGACCAAGAGCGCGTAAAAGCCGCGGTCAAGGAGTTTTTGCTTGCTATTGGTGAGGATCCAGAGCGAGAAGGTCTGCTTGATACACCAGACCGTGTTGCTCGTGCTTGCGTGGAGCTCTTTGGTGGCATGCAGGAAGACCCTGCAGCTCACCTACGTAAACAGTTCCATGAAGAGGGCAATAAAGAGATGGTTATTGTCCGCGACATTCCTTTCTCATCTACCTGCGAGCATCACATTTTGCCTTTTGTGGGCAAGGCGCACGTTTGCTACATTCCACAAAATGGTCGTATTACCGGCCTTTCCAAGATTGCTCGCTGCGTCAGCGGATATTCTCGCCGTCTGCAGGTACAGGAGCGCTTAACGGGCCAGATTGCAGACGCCATGGTAGAAGAGCTAGATCCTTTAGGCGTTTTGGTGGTTATGGAAGCCGAGCACACCTGCATGAGCATGCGCGGCATTAGGGCTGCGGGCGCTTTGACCACCACGTCTGCAGTTCGAGGCATTTTTAAAACTAACGAGAAAACCCGTGCAGAGGCTATGCGTCTGCTTGGTCTATAAGAGGTATGTGTGCAATGAGTTATTCCGTTCCTTTTTCTGTGCCTGAGCTGAGTTATGAGCAGTCTTTAAAGGTGCTTCACGATACAAAGAAGTTTGGCATCCAGCCTTTGTTGGAGAGCGTAGAAGACATGCTCAAAGAGCTGGGCAACCCTGACCTCTGCTTCAAGAGTGTTCAGATTGCAGGCACCAACGGCAAAACGTCTACCTCCAGGTATACAGCGGCTCTGCTCAAAGGAGAGGGTCTCAAGACCGCTCTTTACACGTCTCCCGAGCTCATCAGCTATACCGAGCGTATGGAGATCAACGGCGTACCTGTTTCTGAGGAAGCCTTTGCGCACGGCGTCTCTGCAGCACAGGTGGCAGGGGAGCGCGTCAACGCTCAGCGGGCTACCCTAGGTGAGCGTCCTTATGACATCACCGAGTTTGACCTGCTCACAGTTGCGGCCTTGGTTGTCTTTGCTGAAGCAGAGATTGACGTCTGCGTGCTTGAGTGCGGCATGGGCGGCAGGTGGGATGCAACAAGCGCTGCTCAAAACATCACCTCCGTTGCCATCACGGGTGTTGGCCTGGACCACACACGCATCTTAGGCGATACCCTTGAGGCTATTGCTGGCGAGAAGGCCGCCATCATCAAGCCTGGTCGTACCTGCGTTCTTGGCGTGGGAACGACAACTCCTCAGAGCGTCCAAGACGTATTTTTGTCCCAAGCAGCTTCTGCAGGCGTTGTCCCAACTCTTCTTGTGGCTGACAAGCCTGAAGACGTTGAGGGAGAGGTTTCTGCTGGTCAGTCGTCTGACCATCCAGAGCTGCCTCACGCACATTTCTTTATCACCAAAAAGCCTAAGAGCATCGGTTTTCCGCTTGAGCTTACGGTTGTTACGCCACGTGCAACCTACGAAGACCTTGCTGCACTTAAACCAAGCTACCAGGCAGCAAACATTGCTCTGGCAACCTGCTTGGCTGAGGATTTTCTCGGTCGTCCGCTTGATGCAGAAAAAGCGTTTTTCTCCACAACCAGATGTTCTACGCCTGGCAGGTTCCAGTTGCTTCAGCCAAAGCCTTTAGTCCTTATCGACGCAGCTCATAACCCTCAGTCAATTGAGACATTCTTAACTGCTATCCGCTCAATTGAGCCAGAAGTTACTAACCGTCCTATGCTTTTGACTGCGGTGTTTGCAGATAAAGATGTTAAGGTCATCGCAGAACTTCTCGCCAAAGAGTTCCCTGAGGTGGCGGTAACCCAGACAGACAACGAGCGCGCCATGGATGCAGAAGAGCTTGCTGAGCTGTGCAAAGCCTGCGGCGCCAACGTGGTAGCGGTTTACAGA
>JABZHD010000094.1 GCA_015259045.1 Atopobium sp.
GTCGAGAAAACCCATGTTCTTAGTGTTGTTTCAGTAGAGCCACTATAGGTCACTTTAAAAAGTGCGCCTTGAAGCGTTGCGTTTCCTTGGGGAGAAGCACTTTGTTGCTCGGAATGATTGTCTTCGCTGAGGCTGGTGCTGTGGTCAAAGTCTTGTTTTGAAATGCGTAGATTAAAGTCTCCGACAGGAGTGTCGGTAACCGTGAGAGCGCTCTCTTCCTGGTTTTTTACCTTTACAGCATGAATTGTCTGATCAAGAAGAAAGCCCTTTGGTGCAGTGGTTTCTTTTACGTATACCGTTCCAACAGGAAGTTCATCGAGCGTTGCGGACCCTGATGCATCAAGAGTGAGGCTGCCAAGAAGATTGGTGCAACCCTCATCGGAATATACTCCGTAAACAGCGCCTTCTAGGGAATAGTGCTCGTTATTTGAAGTGACATCGGGTAATAGGGAGCCTTTGGTGATTTTGAGAGAGCCAGATCGCTGCCCAAAGAAAAACAGAACCTGTTTGTCTCCTGTAGGCACAAACAGCTTGGCAACTCCACTCTCCGGACCACCACCGTTGGTTTGAGCGTAGTTCATAGCATCGGAGTAGAACTGCTCAATAGGTTGATGAAGCTCTGCCTGAGGAACGCTTACCGCAAGAGCATGAGCTTCTCCGCGCATAACCGCCCACAGCGCAAACTGCGTGATGGCTCGCGCCTTCCAGCCTGTATAGCCATACACGTCTTTTTCTTGGGACGCAGTAGCTCCGTGATAAATGATGTAGTCAATAGCTCTAAGCTGCCCAGCGGTATACGTTCCACCGCGAGCACCATTAACTGAAGTGAGTTTTGTATAAGACTGCGGATCAATTACACTTCCAGTTGCTCCTGGCCAGGCACCATAGTGATTGAACTCATCTCCACAGTAGAGATACGTACCGTCACTAGCGGTCCACATAGGAATTTGTTGTCCACCAGGAAAATCTTCTCTTTGTGCAACGGTAAAAGAGGACTCTTGTGCAAAAGCAAGTCTATGAGCAGGCTTTAGGAAAAAATGACTAAGGAGAAGAGCTCCAATCAACAGAGGGATAAACCAAAAGTGACAGACAGAAGCAAAGGAGCGACTCCGTGCAGTTCTTTCTTCCTTAGGTTTTGAGGATTTTGTGATAAACATGCGTGCCTCCAAACTGAAAAATCAGAGGTAGATTGCGTATGATGAGATTTTTGTAATGCATAAATAAGAGCTTTTGTTGCAACATATAGACAATTAGTGTTAACGTATTCAGTAATCAGTAACACTTACTAATTAATGAGGTTATCGTGCGTTACAGTAAGCAACGTGAGGCAATTCGTACGTATATGGAAGGTCGCCATGACCATCCAACAGCAGATAGCGTGTATGCGGCAGTAAGAGAGGAGTTACCAAACATCTCTCTTGGAACCGTTTACCGCAACCTTATGCAGCTTGTTGACGCAGGTGAGCTTCAGGTTGTTAATACTGGTGATAACATCTCTCGTTTTGATCCAACTACAACTGAGCATGCCCACTTCCAGTGTCATGAGTGCGGCCGTGTCTTTGATGTTGATGGACCAGTTCTGAGGGACCTTACCAGTCTCACCAAGGACTCTTGTGGCGAGATTGACTCTTACGCCTTGTGCTTTACGGGTATTTGCAATGAATGCCTAGCCAAGAACCCGGCGCTTCATCACAGCGTAAACTAATTGCATTGCAACAAAACAGCTCTCTTTAAGACCGGTGTTCACCGGTCTTTTTCTTTATGGGGGAGCCTCAGGCTTGCGAGAAAACCTATCTGCTAGACGCGACCGCAGACCTGCATGTCCTATTGAAGGAAAGCTGCTTGGCATGACAGGATCTCCGCCAAGCAGCTTTGCTCGAGGAAGGTGGAGTTGTCGGGTGGAGAGCAGGCGCCTATAAGAGGTGGGATAGTGGTGTGCGGGGGTCTCTCGCCAGAAGTACTTTTGCATAGCGCTCCTTTCGTTGGAGAGCATGCTAAAGAGTGACTTTGCGCCTATTCTGACCAGCGCCTGTCCAGTTTCTGACGGAGAAAATTTGTGTAGGCGCATATTTGTTGTATATGCGCAGCTAGGCAGAAAACAACGCATCAAACTTTTATTTAGTTGTTAAGCAAGCGATTAAAAGGCAAAAAATACTGTGATAAAATCTACACAATTGCGGGTATCGCCAAGTGGTAAGGCAATGGCTTCCCAAGCCATCATCCGCGGGTTCGAATCCCGTTGCCCGCTCCAAAGACATACAAGAGCCCTTCGGGGCTCTTTTTATGGACAAGATTGAAATTTGGCGTTGTGAAGAAGGTTGTTCGGGTAGAAGTTGAGCGGAAATATTTTGGATATATCTTTGATAGAGCGTGCTTAAGTACTCGAATTACGCGGATTGATGGTTGAAGGGAACAAGATGGCACAAATTCCTATGACAGACCAAGAGGTAAAGATTGCCCTTGATGCACTGTCTGATCAGATTGATAAATATGCTGAGCTTCTTGTGAAGAAGGGATGCGCAATTTCTGAGGGAAGTCAGCTGGTAATTAACGCTTCAATTGAGATTGCTGATTTTGCTCGTAGAGTTCAGCGCGCAGCCTATGCAGCTGGTGCAGAATTTGTCACGGTTATTTGGGGCGATCAAGAGTCCTCAAGAATCATGTACGAAAACGTAGATCTAGCTCGTCTTTCTAAAACTCCAAGCTGGAAGATTGAGCAGCTTAACTCCCTCGCAGAGCAGGGTGCAGCATTTTTGTTCCTCTCGTCTGATGATCCAAATGGTCTCAAGGGTATTGATCCAAAAAAGCCAGCTGCCGTTTCTCGTGCAAGAAACCTGGAGTGCGACGTCTTTAGAAATGGCATGGACTTTGGTAAAAACGTTTGGTGTATTGCTGGTGTTCCTGCAGCTGAATGGGCAAAGGTAATTTTCCCAGAGCTCTCTGAAGCTGAGGCAATCTACAGGCTTTGGGTTGCTATTTTGGACGTTGCTCATGCAAGTGGAGAAGATCCTCAGAGTGCTTGGGAGACCCACAATGCAACATTTGAGAAAACCAAGCGCTTCATGAATTCTCACCAGTTTGAAGAGCTTCGTTATGAGTCTTCAAATGGAACTCACCAGACTATCTGTATGAATCCAGGACATCTTTGGGAGGGTGGCGCTGGCAAGACCCAGGATGGAACGTTGTTCTTCCCTAACATTCCTACCGAGGAAGTCTTTACCACGCCAAACTATCGCAAGGTAAACGGCACTGTTCACTCTGCGTTGCCTCTGATTCATGCCGGCCAGATTGTTAAAAACTTCTGGTTTACCTTCAAAGACGGTGAGGTTGTTGACTACGGCGCTGAGCAGGGCAAAGACGTTCTGACTTCTATTGTTTCTCAAAAGGGCGGTAAGTACCTGGGAGAATGTGCTCTTATCTCTAAGAACACGCCTATTCGCCAGAGCGGCATTTTGTTCTACGATACCCTGTATGACGAGAATGCCAGCTGCCACTTAGCACTTGGAATGGGCTTCCCAGAGTGCCTGGAGGGCGGTCTTGAGATGAACCCCGATGAACTCTTGGCTCATGGCGTCAATCAGAGCACAACCCACGTCGATTTTATGATTGGTGCAGACGATTTGAATATTTGGGGAATTTCTGCCGATGGAAAAGAAACACCAATTTTCGTAAATGGACAATGGGCATGGGAGTAAACTGCTACACTATCCTAGTTGCGTGGTAAAATTGCCACGCCCGATAATGGGCCGTTAGCTCAGTTGGTAGAGCAGGGGACTTTTAATCCCAAGGTCTAGGGTTCGAACCCCTAACGGCCCACCAGGTAATTCAAAGGTCGGGTACCATAGTGGTACTCGACCTTTTCTTTTACGAGCAGAAGGAGTCTCATCGTGGTAGATCGCTACACCGGCAAAGAAATGGGCCACATCTTTTCTTTGGAGAACAAGTACGCCGTTTGGCAGGAGATTGAAGTCCTTGCGTGCGAAGCACAGGCTGAGCTTGGTGTTATTGGCA
Source organism: Atopobium sp. (assembly GCA_015259045.1). Taxonomy (GTDB): domain Bacteria; phylum Actinomycetota; class Coriobacteriia; order Coriobacteriales; family Atopobiaceae; genus Lancefieldella. The sequence continues at coordinate 4,012 of JABZHD010000094.1, forward strand.
TTTCTCGCGAAGAGGCAGCTTGGATTCGCGAGCATGCAGCGTTTAACCGCGCTGAGGTAGACGAGATTGAGGCTGTTACCAACCACGATGTCATTGCGTTTCTGACCAACATGGGCTCCTATATTGATGCTGAGGTTCCAGAGGGTGAGCTCAAGCCAAGCCGCTGGGTTCACTATGGCATGACCTCAACAGACTTGGGCGATACCGCTCTTTGCTACCAACTGACTCAGGCATGTGACCTGCTCATTGCTGCGGTTCGTCGCTGCGCTGCTATCTGCAAGCGTCGTGCTTTTGAGGAGCGCGACACTCTGTGCGTCGGCCGCACTCACGGCATTCACGCCGAGCCTATGACCTTTGGCATGAAATTTGGTAGCTGGGCCTGGGAGTTTAAGCGCGACCTTGACCGACTCAAGGATGCTCGCAAAAACGTTGCCTATGGTGCTATTTCTGGTGCTGTTGGAACTTACTCTTCCATTGATCCTTTTGTTGAGGAGTACGTTTGCGAGAAACTCGGTCTTGTCCACGATCCACTTTCAACTCAGGTAATTTCTCGCGACCACCACGCTTATCTTGCTGGCGTTCTGGCAACCGTTGCCGCTACCTGCGAGCGTATTGCAACTGAGATGCGTGCGCTGCAGAAGACCGATACCCTCGAGGCTGAGGAGCCATTCCGCAAGGGCCAGAAGGGCTCTTCCGCTATGCCTCACAAGCGCAATCCTATTACTGCCGAGAAGATCTGTGGTTTGTCCCGCGTAGTTAAGGCAAACGCACAGGTTGCTTTTGATAACGTTGCTCTTTGGCACGAGCGTGATATCAGCCACTCTTCCGCTGAGCGCGTTGCCCAGGCAGACAGCTTTATTGCTCTTGACCACATGCTGTCAAAGCTTGAGTTCCTGCTTGATGGCATGGTCCTGTATCCAGAGCAAATGATGGCCAACCTCAATAAGACCCGTGGCATGCTCTTCTCGTCAAAGGTTCTTCTTGCCCTGGTCAACACTGGTA
>JABZHD010000095.1 GCA_015259045.1 Atopobium sp.
GCGAGAATATCGTCGAGCACTGGATGAAGTTACTACACCTGACTGCACGTTTACCTCTTGTACGGGATGTGCGGTATGCCAAACCTTGAAAGTTGACAACGTTTTGATGGGGGTGCGCTCATGACGGATACGCAGATAGAGAGCGTAGCTCCTGAGGTGGTTGAACCGGCGAAGAAAGACTGGCGCGCTGGTAGGCCGCAGATTCAGCCAGAGATTATGACGGAGCGTGGAGCAGAGATTTTTAGGCTTCGCGTGGCTTACAAGAAAGATGACCGCCTTGCGTTTCTGGGACATCTTGAGCTTATTGGTACCATTGAGCGCTGTGTTCGCCGAGCTCAGCTGCCATTTAGGGTAGGTAACGGCTTTGCAAAACGCATGGGCGTGCAGTTCTCTCAGGCGCTTCCCGTTGGCGCTTCGTCTGAGGCGGAGTACTTTGACTTGAAGCTCACAGAATACGTGGACCCGGATGAAGCGTTAGAGAGGTTGTTGTCGGCTACGCCTCCCGCGCTTGCTCCGTTTGCTGCCAGCTACGTTGATCGGTCGCTACCAGCGCTTGAAGCATGGTTGAATGCCGCTCATTGGAGATGTGACATTTTGGGAGAAGGTCTTAGGTCAGATGCGTTGCGTTGGGGGTTTGAGGATCTTCTCGCCAAAAAAGAGCTGACATACATGCGCGGAGACAAGCAAAAAGTGGTCAATTTAGAGACAACGTATGCGGGCTATAAGATTTCTGAGAGCTCATCTGAAACGTGTATTTCATTTGAGCTTGATACACTCCAAGATCCAAGAGCGGCGCTTAGACCTGCAGTTTTGATTTATGAGGCTCAAAGAATTACAGCTCAAGCTGGAGTAGATGGCTTACAAGGTATTGACTCGTTGAAGGTGTGCCGAGTCTCACAGGCACACGTTTCAGAAAATGGACTCCTTGTGAAGCCTCTATAACATGTAGTTTTGTCTTGGAATTTTCTGAAATATGCAGTAGACTATTTCGAGTTGTGTTTCTCGCCGAGGGACATGGGACACCGACAGTTTCCCGCGGATGCCACAGGTCACGGCGGCGAAGATCTTTGCTCGGATCTTCAGAAATGCAAAGATAGTATTAATCGTTGCAAGAATCAGCAATGAAGGGTTACACACATGTACGCAATCGTAGCAACTGGTGGCAAGCAGTATAAGGTTGCCAAGGGCGACGTAATCAGCGTCGAGAAGCTTGATGCGCAGCCTGGCGATAAGGTAAAGCTTGATGTTCTTATGCTTAACGACGGCAAGAAGGTTGTTGCTGACGCTGCCACTCTTTCCTCTAAGAAGGTTACCTGTGAGGTTCTTGAGCAGTACAAGGACAAGAAGGTCCTCGTCTTCAAGTTCCACAAGCGTAAGCGCTATCACCGCGCCAACGGTCACCGTCAGAACCTTACTAAGCTGAAGGTTACCGCTCTCCCTACCGCTCGTAAGGCTGCTGCTAAGGCATCCGACGAGTCTGCAGAGTAATTGGTCACTTCTGATATTGAGATAGGCAGGTAGCATTTATGGCACACAAGAAAGGTCTCGGCTCTTCCCGCAATGGTCGCGACTCACAAGCACAGCGCCTTGGCGTTAAGATTTACGGTGGTCAGGCAATCAAGGCTGGCCAGATTATCATCCGTCAGCGTGGTACGCACATCACTCCTGGCGTAAACGTTGGTCGCGGCAAGGATGACACTCTCTTTGCACTTTGCGATGGCGTTGTTGAGTTCAAGAAGGGTGCTAAGCACGTCGTTAACGTCGTTGCTGCTGAGGCATAAGTTTTCTTGAACATTCACAGTTCATTCAAGGGGTCCTTCGGGACCCCTTTTTGTTTCTCGCGGTATCTTACGCGTACCGTTCACAGTTTCTAATTTGTTTCTTAATGTATTTCTTGACACAATCTGGCAAAGTAATGGTATTCTTCTTACATTGCAATTTACGCTCTTGGGAGGAGGACATATCATGCGCGCTACAGGCACTCAGCAGTGGTGGTGGAACAACTTGTCTTTCTCCGGTCAGCGATGAGTTGCTTCTGCATACGCATTTAGAGGCTCTCGGGTGACCGAGAGCTTTTTTTGTGCGTACGTTTCTTGCTAAATCCGGATGGCGAGAAACCCGTGTTGTTAAAAGTTTTGTTTGTATGTTTTAGTTTTGTGTTAAAGGAGTTTGTATGTCTACAGAAAATCTCAATGAGGTTAACACCGCAGGCACAGAGACAGGATCTGCAGAGCAGGCACCACGTGTTGTTGCTGTTTCAAAGTCTTCAGGCGTTTTGGATGTTACTTCTCTAGTCCTTGTTGCCGTCCTTATTGCCGCTGGTTTTATTCTTAACCTGACCGTTGGTAAGGCAATTAGTGCTATTGGAATTGGTCCAGAGTTTATTATTTCTTCGTTCTGCCTGGCTATTCTTCTTTTGAAGCCAAACGCTATTCAGAGCCTGGTTATTGGTCTTATCGCAGCTACCGTTATTCAGCTGACCACCTCTGTCCCTGGCGCTGATTTTGTTGCAGAGGGCGTAGCTTCACTTGTTATGTTTGCCTTCACAAGGTCCGCTCTTGCAGATAAGCCAGTAATGCCAGCAATTGGTTCTTTTGTAACCACTCTTATCTCTGGCCTGATCTTTGCTGCCATTGCTATTCCAGCAAAGGGTGCAACTATTGAGCTTTTCTACGTAATGCTTCCTGTCATCGTGGGAACCGCATTCTTTAATGCTATTGTTGTTCAGGTTCTTGCGGCTCCTCTTAAGAAGGTTTTGGGTCGATAAGTTCTTAGATACGCACTTATTTCCTGGAGAACACTGTGTCTATTATTGAAGTTCAATCTGTGTCATATAGCTATCCTGATAGCTCAGCGCATGCTCTGAATGAGCTGTCACTGAGCGTTCAGGAGGGTGACTTTGTAGGTATTGTTGGTCCTTCTGGCGCAGGCAAGTCCACGCTTGCTCTTGCGCTTTCTGGCGCCATTCCTCATCACTTCAGAGGAAGTTTCTTTGGAAAGATTCTTGTTGCTGGAATGGATACCTGCACAGTTGCGCTGACTGATATCTCTAAAATTGTGGGTTCTGTAACCCAGGATATCAACGCGCAGATGGTTGCTTCAATTGTTGAGGATGAGCTTCTCTTTGGTCTTGAGAACTTTGCGGTTCCTCATGCAGAGATTCCAGAGCGCATTACCTATGCTCTAGAGACAGTTGGCATTGTCAATCTTCGCTTTAGAGAGATTGCCTCTCTTTCTGGTGGACAGAAGCAAAAGGTTGCTATAGCAGCACTTTTGGCGCTTCAGCCACAAGTTATGGTGCTTGATGAGCCAACAGCGGCCTTAGATCCAACGTCGTCTGAGTTAATCTTCCAGACGCTTTCAGAGCTCAACAAAACCAAAGGTATTACGGTTGTGGTAATTGAGCAGAAAGTTGGTCTTCTCGCCAAGTATTGCTCAAAGATTGCCGTTATGGACAAGGGCTCCATTTGTGCATACGGTAGCGGTGAGGAAGGGTTCTCTCAGGTTGATTTACTTCAAGAGGTTGGCGTTGATGTTCCTCGTTGCGTGCGCGTCTCAAAGGGCGTCCATGAGCTCTCTCATCAGCCTGAGTATGCTCACTTATTATCTGAGGCGGACAGAGCTGTCTGCGATGAAACTGCGTTGTCAGTTCAGTCAGCCGCCAAGCAGCTTTCGTGCTGTGTAGGCGCTCTCCAGCATCGCAACATTTCCCTTACAGAGGACTCTGAACCATTAGCTACTAATGACGTTGAGTTAGCAGGGGAGACATATCTTCCAAAAATAGATGGTCCTGTGGTTGCTGAATCGAGTGGACCATTTGACAGGATTGGTGTTCTGCAAGATGCTGACCAGCCAAACGCTCAGTCTGTTCTTGACGTTATCGACGCTACCTTTAAATATCAGAAAAGTACTGATGGCGTTGAGCGTGTCTCTCTCAGTTTGCATCCTGGCGAGCTTGTGGCACTTGTGGGTCAAAACGGCGCAGGTAAAACAACTTTAACTAAGCTGGTAAATGGCCTGTTGCGTCCTCGATCGGGAGACATTCATATTAAGGGTGCCTCATGCAAGGATTGGAAGACGTCGCAGATTGCCCAGCATGTCTCTACGCTGTTCCAAAATCCCGATTATCAGATCTGTAAAGAGAGCGTTCTTGAGGAGATTGCGTTTGGCCTTGAGCTCAAGGGTGCGTCTGCAGAGGATGCCCGATGCAAGGCGCTTGAAGTAATTGAGCGTATGAGGCTTGATGCGGACGCGTCGCCGTTTATGCTTTCTCGCGGACAGCGACAGATGGTAGCGCTTGCGTCCGTGGTTGCCTGCGAGCCAGATATTCTTGTGCTTGACGAGCCAACTTCGGGTCTGGATTACAAAGAGTGCATGCAGGTCATGGATATGGTCAAATCACTGTGCGAGAAGGGCTGTGCAGTTCTTATGGTCTGTCATGACATGGAGGTTGTGCTGGACTTTGCCACAAGAATTGTCGTTATGGCGCATGGCAGCGTGTTAGATGATGAGGAAGTTACGCAGATCTTCTCGACAGATGAGGTTTTGAAGGAAGCGTATGTTGAGGCTCCTCAGATGATTCAGCTGTCAAAGCTTGTAGGGGAGCATGTGGATCCTTCCTTTGCAGGACTTAGCAGTGCTTCAGAGGTGCTTGACGCATTGCAGCATCAGTTTGAGATTGCTCGTATTGCAGCCACGCTTAATGGTAAGGAGGCTCCTCGTGGGTAGTGTTATTGATTACACCGAAGGAACAAGCTTCCTTCATAAGGCAAATCCTGTGGCCAAGCTTGTGTTTGCGCTTGAGCTCTTTGTGGCCGCCTTTGCCGCACAGGGAACACTTGAGGTACTTGCGGTGCTCGCGCTCACTATTTGTGTGGGAGTTGTCTCACAGAATGCTCAGAAGACTTTTAAGCTGGTATTTGGCTTTGCTGTCTTAGGTCTTATTCTGTGCGTGGTGCAGACGC
>JABZHD010000096.1 GCA_015259045.1 Atopobium sp.
CTCCTGAGGCTATTAACCAGGTCTATCAGAAGCAGGCAGAAGAAAAAGAGTCTGCCATTCAGTCCAACCCAGATAATCTGCCAGCACATCTTGATTTGGCTCGTACCTATTTAGGTTGGGGAATGGCGCTTAAGAGTTCTTCTCAAGATGACTCTGTTCAGAAGCAGTCTTTGCAGCTGATTAACAAAGCAATTGCTGAGTACGATACGTATCTTGCTTCAAATGATTCTGATGAAGTCCGTGTTGATAGGGCCATTGCGCAGTTCTACGCAGGAGATCAAACAGGTGCTGTTGAGGCACTTAAGGCAGTAACAGATCGCTCTCCAGATTATGCTAACGGTTGGCTTAATTTGGGAATGATGTATCGTGTTACTGATCAAGTAGATCTTGCAAAAGAGGCACTGCAGAAGGCAATTGAAAAGGATTCCGATAATAGCGCCGGTGTGAGGGATAATGCACAGAAAGTTCTTGATGCATTAAACGGAAACACCTCTACCTCTTCAAATAACACCAAGTAAGGAGGAGTTATGGCACTAGAGATAAGCTCTGAAATTACAGATACAAAGACCATTATTCGCATTGAGGGTGAGGTAGACGTGTCAAACGCCTCCGAGCTTCGTGATGCTTTGGATACTGCGCTCGCCGATGGAGCAAAAGAAGTTGAAGCTGATTTTGCTGAGGTAGCTTATATTGATTCGACGGGCATTGGCGTTTTAGTGGGCGCTGCACATCGAGCACAAGAGAGTGGTTCCGTGCTTGTTGTTGCAAACCCTCAGAAAAACGTGGAGCGTGTCTTTACGCTTCTTGGGGTTGATAAAGACCTTAACGTTCGCAAGTAGGTTTGGTAACTTGCAAGCTCTTTGATGCAACTGTTCAAAGAGCTTGTTTATGTTTGTTCCAGAAAGGTATCGCTTGTGTTTGGCATTGGAGAAACAGAGCTCGTACTAATTCTGCTCTTTGCATTTTTAGTATTTGGTCCTGATAAATTACCTGGTATGGGCCGCACGCTTGGCCGTGCTCTCAGACAGTTCCAGAACGCTCAAGAAGGCTTTAATAAAGTTGTCCGTGCAGATTTACTTGATCCTGCAGCGGATGCACTTCACGAGAAGCCCAAGCGCTCCGAGCAGCTCAAAAATGCTGCATCTGATGCTGACCGCGAGGATACAGATCACCAGGAGACCTTTGCTGAGCGTCGTGCTCGTCTCAAGGAAGAGCGTGAGGCAGCTGAGAAGGCTGCTGCTGAGACAGCTGAACAGAGCAAGCAGGTTGAACAGACCCAGGAGACTGAGCAGGCAGAGACCGCTTCTGCTGACGAGGCTCCTGCAACTGCACCACAAGCTACCTCTTCTGTTGCTTTCTCCGATGATTCCACAGAGGTAACTGAGCACGTGGCTCCTCAGACTGCAGAAGAAACTCCTGCTGCCGCTCCATCTGCAAAAGACCTCTATAACCTTGGATCTGCACGTTCTTCTCGCTCCATGGCAGAAGACAAGAAAGAAGAAGTTGCTGGAGAGGAGGGAGAAAGCCAGGACGCATAAGTCCAGCTTTCGCGTGTAATGCCTATTACTCCAGCTCGTATGCCACTTTTTGATCACCTGGGAGAACTCCGTCGTCGTGTGACCATTGTGGTGGTATCGCTTTTTGTTACCGCAATCATTATTTATTTTGCTACACCTGCACTGATTGAGATTTTGATTGACCCTATCAGGGAGTTTTTAACCGACGGTAAGCTTACGGTTATCTCGGTCCTTGGCGGCTTTAGTATCAGGTTTAAGGTAGCTTTCTTCTTCTCGGTGATTATCTGCACACCTATTATCATCTGGGAGATTATGGCGTTCTTCTTGCCTGCGCTTAACGCCAAAGAGCGCAAGTGGGTTGTTCCTACCGTAGCCGCTATGATTACCCTGTTCTTCTTGGGTATGCTGTTTTGCTACTTCATTATTTTGAACACCGCAATTGGTTGGATGATTGGCCAGTCGCAGGAGTTTGCAGGAACCATTAATGAGGCAAGCGATTACCTCAACATTATTATGATGTTTGAGATTGGCTTTGGTGTTGCGTTCCAGCTTCCGCTGGTTATCTTCTACCTGGCTATTCTTCACCTTGTTCCTTACAAGGATATGCGTGAGCAGTGGCGCTACGTTTACGTTGGACTGATGATCCTCTCTGCAGTTGTCACTCCTGACGCATCACCTGTCACTATGATTTTGATGTTTGCAGCTCTTATCTTGCTGTACGAAGTTGCTCTGGCTGTTGCTCGCTACGTCATTATTGCCCGCGATGGCAAAGCTGCTCTTAAGTGGAGTCGCGAGGACTATGAGCAGCATGAGCTGGACAAAATCTAGTAATTCCGCTTTTACTTTGGAGAGTGTTGTTCTTTGATTCTAGTTGTTACCGAGAAAAACGACGCAGCGCAGCAGATTGCTCGCCTTCTGTCTGAATCGGGTAAGCCTGAGGCAGACAAGGTATACAACACTCCTGTTTATCGTTTTAGACGTGGCGGAGAAGATCATGTTGCCATTGGTCTTCGTGGCCATATTCTGCAGCCTGATTTTCCTTTAGCTCTCAAGTTTGATAAGGAAGAGGGCTGGTACGGAGAAACTGCAGAAGGGGAGCACCTTCCTGCAGACGTTCCAGATGGTCTTGAGCGTCCTCCTTACAAGGTTAAGCGCAAGCCTTTTATGGCAGACGGCGTTGATCTTAAGGGTTGGAAAATCCCTAGCTTGCCCTATTTGATTTGGGCCCCTGTAGATAAACAACCTGCAGAAAAAGAGATTATTCGAGCACTCAAGAATCTTGCTAAGAAGGCAGAGTCAGTCATCATCGGCACAGACTTTGACCGCGAAGGTGAGCTTATTGGATCTGATGCGCTTGCCCAGGTTCTCTCTGTTAATCCAAACCTGGCAGTGTTCCGCGCTCGCTACTCTGCCTTTACCAAGACAGAAATTGAGACTGCCTTCAATAACCTGGTAGACCTTGACTACAACTTGGCTGCGGCAGGCGAGTCCAGACAGTATATCGACCTCATTTGGGGTGCCGTACTGACCCGTTATCTGACTACTGCACGTTTTGGTGGTTTGGGCAATACGCGCTCTGCTGGTCGTGTTCAGACTCCTACGCTGGCACTTGTTGTTGAGCGCGAGCGTGAGCGCCTGGCATTTAAGCCAGAAGACTATTGGATTATTTCTGGTGTTGCTGCCCCTGAAGATGATGCGGAAGCAACCTTTAAGATGGTTCACCAGACCGCAAGATTCTGGGATCAGGCAGAAGCAGATGCAGCTTACGCAGTTGTTAAGGATCAAACGCAGGCAACGGTTGTCGAGATTGAGTCTCGTAGCAGAAAGCAGCAGCCACCAGCTCCATTTAACACCACGTCGCTGCAGGCGGCTGCAGCTGCAGAGGGTATCTCGCCAGCTAGAACTATGCGTTTGGCAGAGTCTCTGTACATGGACGGCTTGATTTCATATCCACGTGTTGATAACACGGTCTATCCAAGTTCTCTTGACTTGAAGGATTGTGTTCGTACATTGTCTGCGGTTCCTCAGTATGCTCCTACCTGCAAAAAGCTCTTGGGTCAGCCAAAGCTGCATGCCACTCGCGGCAAGCAGGAGTCTACCGACCACCCGCCAATTTATCCAACAGCGGCAGCAAATCCAGATGCTTTGCAGCCCGCAGCTTGGAAGCTCTATAACCTGATTGCTCGAAGGTTCCTTGCAACCCTTATGGGTCCAGCTACAATGAGCGGCACTAAGATTACGCTTGATGTTGCAGATCAGCCCTTTGTTGCAAACGGAACAGTCTTGGCTGAGCCAGGCTTTAGAGAGATTTATCCCTTTGGCCTTAAGAAAGACGATCAGATTCCTGATGTCGGCGAGGGAGAGATTGTCTCCATTAAGTCTTTGTCGCTTGATGCTAAGCAGACGGAGCCACCTGCTCGCTATAGCCAGGGCAAGCTTATTCAAGAGATGGAGAAGCGCGGTCTGGGTACAAAATCTACGCGCGCCTCTATTATTGATACGCTCTACCAGCGTAAATATCTCAAGAATGATCCTGTTGAGCCAAGTCAGCTTGGTATGGCAATTGTTGATGCGCTTTCGCAGTTTGCACCACACATCACCTCGCCTGATATGACGGCGGAGCTTGAGTCCGATATGACTAGCGTTGCTGAAGGTAAAGACACGCGTGATGGCGTAGTTACGCACTCAAGAGCGCTGCTTGCGGGCATGATTGATACGCTTATTGATCATAAAGAAGACTTGTCTGAGGCCATTGCTGATGCCGTTACTGCTGATGCAAAGGTGGGAACCTGCCCTAAGTGCGGCAAAGATTTGGTTGCTAAGAGCTCTCTGAAGACTCGTGGAAGCTTTGTAGGCTGTATGGGTTGGCCAGACTGCGATGTTACCTATCCGCTGCCTCAGGGACGCGTAGAGCCGCTTGAGGGAGAGGCTGGAGTCTGTCCAGAGTGCGGTGCTCCTCGCGTAAAGGTGCAACCGTTTAGGCAGCGTGCGTATGAGACCTGCATCAATCCAGCTTGTCCTACAAACGCAGAGCCAGACCTTATTGTGGGCGAGTGCCCAACCTGTAAGGCCAACGGTAAGCATGGTGACCTGGTAGCGCACAAGTCCGAGCGCACGGGTAAGCGTTTTATCCGCTGCACCAACTACGAGGAGTGCGAGACCAGCTATCCTCTACCAGCCCGTGGAAAGCTCGAGAAGACCGATGAGGTCTGTCCAGACTGCGGTGCTCCTATGGTGGTTGTTACTACCCAGCGTGGTCCTTGGAAGCTCTGTCCAAACTACGATTGCCCTGGTAAAGAAAAGAAAACTGCCCCGCGTAGAGGCGCTCGTAAGAGTACTAAGAGCACCAAATCCACTAAGGCAGCAAAAAAGTAAACGTATGACGGTGCATCGAGAGGTGCACCGTTTTCGGA
>JABZHD010000097.1 GCA_015259045.1 Atopobium sp.
GACTTGTAATCAGTAGGTCCCGGGTTCGAAGCCTGGTGGCGGCACCACTTGAATTTTCAGCCAGGCATTGCCTGGCTTTTTTCGTGCAAATTTTAGGGCATTCGCGACGTATCGCGTACGGCTCCTATAGACAACCGTAAAAGCCCGTATGCGTCTGGCAAGAAACCCGCTTGGAGTGTGACGAGAAAATCGGTGGAGTTGTGGCAAGAAACCCGCTTGAAGTTGTGGCCAGAAAACCGCATGGAATTGTGGCGAGAAAACCGCTTGTAATTGTGGAAAATATTTGATAAGATACGCCCGGTTGGGTGGATTACGTTGACAAGATTTTTATTCAATCGTAATATTTTCCCGCTTGAGAGGTAATTGGAAGATCAACTAGACTTCCTGCGTACGTTAAACTGCAAGGTAAACAGCGTACACAATTGCTTCTAGAGTGCTTGAAAACGGCATTCGGGGATATGGCACAGCGGCAACTGCGGCGGACTGTAAATCCGCTCCCTCTGGGTTCCTTGGTTCGAGTCCAAGTATCCCCACCACGCCCGTGTAGCTCAGTAGGTAGAGCACTTCGTTGGTAACGAAGAGGTCACCGGTTCAAATCCGGTCGCGGGCTCCATTTTTCAAGCGGCATTTATGCCGGCGTAGCTCAGCTGGTTAGAGCACACGGCTCATACCCGTGACGTCACTGGTTCGAATCCAGTCGCCGGTACCAGACTCTTTACGGCGTACATGTCCTAGACATTTGCGCCGTTGAGTATAAACAGACGTTTTTTCACCACGGTCTAGCCCGAGGGTTAGTTCCAGAAGGAGGATTGGCAATGGCCAAGGAAAAGTTTGACCGCACAAAGCCACACGTAAACATCGGTACCATTGGTCACGTCGACCACGGTAAGACTACCCTTACCGCAGCAATCACCAAGGTTCTCTCTGAGACCGAGGGCTGCAAGGCAGACTATACCGCCTTCGAGAACATCGATAAGGCTCCAGAGGAGCGTCAGCGTGGTATTACCATTTCCGTTGCTCACGTTGAGTACGAGACTTGGGAGCGCCATTACGCTCACGTCGACTGCCCTGGCCACGCAGACTACATCAAGAACATGATTTCTGGTGCAGCTCAGATGGACGGCGCAATCCTCGTTATTGCTGCAACCGATGGTCCTATGGCTCAGACTCGTGAGCACATCCTTCTTGCACGTCAGGTCGGCGTTCCTTACATCGTCGTCTTCCTGAACAAGTGCGACATGGTCGACGATGACGAGCTCATCGACCTCGTCGAGATGGAGACCCGTGACCTTCTCTCCGAGTACGACTTCCCAGGCGATGACCTTCCAATCATCCGTGGTTCCGCTCTCGGCGCTCTTAACGGCGAGGAGAAGTGGGTTGAGTCCATCCGTGAGCTCATGCACACTGTTGACTCCTACATCCCAACACCAGCTCGTGACAACGAGAAGCCATTCCTGATGGCAATCGAGGACGTCATGACCATTTCTGGTCGTGGTACCGTTGCTACCGGCCGTGTTGAGCGTGGTGAGCTCAAGCTCAACGATCCAGTCGAGATTGTTGGTATTAAGCCAACTCAGAACTCTGTTGCTACCGGCATTGAGATGTTCCGTAAGACCATGGACTTCTGCGAGGCTGGCGACAACGTTGGTATTCTTCTTCGTGGTGTTAAGCGCGAGGACATCGAGCGCGGTCAGGTTCTCTGCAAGCCTGGTACCGTTACTCCACACAAGAAGTTCACCGGTGAGGTTTACGTTCTTACTAAGGAAGAGGGCGGCCGTCACACCCCATTCTTCTCTGGTTACCGTCCACAGTTCTACTTCCGTACAACTGACGTAACCGGCGACATCTACGAGCTCACCGATGCAAACGGTGGCAAGGTAGAGATGGCTATGCCTGGCGACCACATCACCGTTGGTTGCGAGCTCATTCACCCAATCGCTCTTGAGCAGGGTCTGAAGTTCGCTATCCGCGAGGGTGGCCACACCGTCGGCGATGGCCGTGTTTCCACCGTCATCGAGTAACTTCTTTTAAAGTTGCTAACTTGCCCGGCGTGCTTTTTGCGCGCCGGGTTTTTTGTCGAGAAAAAATATGTGAACACCTAGAGTAATTAGAGAAAAGTATTGACATCTCTGGGTAGTGGGTGCTAACCTAAGCAACCGCGTCACATTTCGAGAATACATCTCGTGACCGTGTTCAGGAGGATCAATGCGTACACTCGTTACTCTCGCCTGCACTGAGTGCAAGCGTCGTAATTACACTACGGACAAGAATAAGTCCAACAACCCAGATCGTATGGAGTTGAAGAAGTACTGCCCATGGTGCCACAAGCACACGGTACATCGCGAGACCCGCTAGGCTAGGTGGGTTCGTTCTAGGCCAGTAGCTCCAATGGTAGAGCGGCGGTCTCCAAAACCGTTTGTTGAGGGTTCGAGTCCTTCCTGGCCTGCCAGATAACTTCACCGGCCTTCCCATAAGGGTTGGCCGGTTTGTATGTAGGTATAACATCCAAGGGAGCGTAGGATGGCAAATAAGGAGCGCAATAAGAGGAGCGCACGTAAGGCTCGCGCAGAAGAGCGCGCCCAGCGTGAGGCCCTTCAGGCTGAAGCTACTCCTGAAGCTTCTGCTAAGGTCACTAAGGCCGAGGCAAAGAAGCAGGAGAAGTCCATTCAGCGTAACGCTAACCCTGGCTTCTTTGGCCGCCTGGGTGCTTATTTTGCAGGCGTTCGTACAGAAATGCACCGCGTTGTGTGGCCTTCAAGCTCTGAGCTTGCTGGTTTCTCTGTAGCCGTAATTGCAACAATCATTTTCTTTGGCTTGGTAACTTGGCTGGTTGATACTGGCATTGTTGCTGGTCTCGTCGCCTTTACTGGACTGAGGGGATAATCAATGGCTAAGCGCTGGTATGTAGTTCACACCTATTCAGGTTATGAGAACAAGGTAAAGACAGACCTTGAGCACCGTATTGAGACCTATGGCCTTGAGCGTGCTGTTGTTGATATTCAGATTCCTACTGAGGAAGTTACTGAGGTCAAGGACGGCGGCAAGCGCGAGACCAAAGAGTCCAAGGTTTTCCCAGGTTACGTTCTTGTTCGCATGGAGCTGGATGACAATACTTGGGCTGTTGTTCGCAACACCCCAGGCGTAACTGGTTTTGTTGGCATTGACGGCAAGCCAGTTCCTCTGCGTCGTGATGAGTTCGATAAGATCATGCGTCGCGGCGGTATGAAGACGGGTAGCCCTGTACCTAAGCGTACAGCAACCAATATTGAGGTCGGTCAGGCAATTCACGTTCTTTCTGGTCCTCTCGCTGACTTTGACGGTACTGTTTCTGAGGTCAACGCAGAGTCCGGCAAGATTAAGGTTATGCTCACCATCTTTGGTCGCGAGACTCCGGTTGAGCTCACCATGGATCAGATTTCCCTGATAGACTAGTAACTAACGGCTTATCCCGCACTTCTCGTCCCTTGTGGATTGCTTCTCGGGAGTGCGCGAGAATAGACTCAAACGTATTCAAACAGGAGGCTTAACATGCCCGCAAAGAAGGTTGTTAACTTTATTAAGCTGCAGATTCCTGCAGGCCAGGCAAACCCAGCTCCTCCAGTAGGACCAGCTCTGGGTGCTGCACAGGTCAACATTATGCAGTTCTGCCAGGCATTCAACGCTGCAACTCAGGACAAGGCTGGCGACATCATCCCAGTCGAGATTTCTGTTTACGAGGATCGTTCCTTTGACTTCGTAACCAAGACTCCTCCAGCTGCTCAGCTCATCAAGAAGGAGCTTCACCTCAAGGGTGGTTCCGGTGTTCCTCAGCGCGATAAGGTTGGCCAGCTCTCCCAGGAGCAGCTCACCAAGATCGCTGAGATCAAGATGCCTGACCTCAACGCAAACGACATTGAGGCTGCAAAGAAGATCGTCGCTGGTACCGCTCGTTCCATGGGTGTACCCATCGCCGAGTAGTGTTTACTCCCGTCAGCCATTAGTGTGGCTGACGGTTGTTTTGTCAGAGCATCCGACGTTAGTGCACATAGTTGGGTTTCTCGCCAAGAGAGCGTAACTATGGACGGAAGATGCAGGAGTGGGAGGGCAGACGCCCGCTAACCACAGGAGGTACATAATGCCTAAGCACGGAAAGAACTACAAGAATGCAGTTGCCAAGGTAGACGGTGCAAACCTCTACAGCCCAAAAGAGGCAGTAACCCTGTCTAAGGAGCTTGCAACTGCTAAGTTTGACGAGACCATTGAGGTAGCAATTCGCCTTGGTGTCGATACTCGTAAGGCTGACCAGAACGTTCGCGGTTCCATCTCTCTGCCTCACGGCACTGGTAAGTCCGTTCGCGTTGCAGTCTTCGCAGAGGGCGAGAAGGCCCGCGAGGCTGAGGCAGCTGGCGCTGACATCGTCGGTGGCGACGAGCTCATCGCAGAGGTCGAGAAGGGCATGCTTGACTTTGACGCAGCAATCGCAACCCCTCAGATGATGGGTAAGGTTGGCCGTCTTGGTCGTGTTCTTGGTCCTCGTGGCCTTATGCCTAACCCTAAGCTCGGCACCGTTACCATGGATGTTGCAAAGATGGTTAACGAGCTCAAGGCTGGTCGTGTTGAGTATCGTGCAGACCGTTTTGGTATCTGCCACGTTGCAATCGGCAAGGCTTCTTTTGAGGTCCAGCAGCTTGTTGAGAACTATGGCGCACTGATCTCCGAGATCATCCGCGTCAAGCCATCCAGCGCAAAGGGTAAGTACGTCAAGACCGTTGCTATTTCCTCTACTATGGGCCCTGGCATCAAGGTTGATCCAACCAAGGTTCGTAACCTTATGGAGGACTAAGCTAAACGCTTAGAAGCACCTAGTACTTT
>JABZHD010000098.1 GCA_015259045.1 Atopobium sp.
ACTGGTGGTAGTAAGAGGCAAAACCTGCCAATATCTTTGTTTTGTTCTGACGAGAAAATCAATAAAATCGTAGGCTTCTTTGCCAAACGTGCCAATCCCATATGAATTTGGAAGAGAAGAAACGGCCAAAAGTACTCCGCTTGCTCGTCCCATAGTTGCCTCTTTCACAAAAAGAGTACTGGCTTATCTTTACAAGATAAGCCAGTACAAAGCTTTAATACTTAACTAGATTATCCTGCGTGTTCTTATCAAAGAGATGAACAGCATTGTCTTCAAATTTAAACCACACTTCATCACCAATTTTGAGGTCTCGTTTTGCAAGTTCAGTTGCTGGAACAATAAGGACAAAATTACCGTCTTCAGTATGAACATGAAGGTGAACAGTAGAGCCCATAAGCTCGCTTACCTCAAGATTGCCCTTGAAAGCGCCAATTCCATTTGGCTCAGTCAAATAAATTTGCTCGGGCCTAATGCCGACAATGACATCTGTTGCTGGCGCAGCAACCCAAGACTGTGCTAACAGATTAGCCATCTCAGGAGAAATTTCAAAAGACATGTTTTCTGTCTCTACATGGAACTCATTGTCCACGCGAATAAGATGCGCATCAAAGAAATTCATTTGAGGCATGCCAATGAAACCAGCAACAAAGAGGTTTGCGGGCCTATTGAACACTTCTTGAGGAGTTCCAATTTGCTGAACAAAGCCATCTTTCATAATGACAATACGATCACCCAAGGTCATAGCCTCTGTTTGGTCGTGTGTAACATAGACAAAAGTTCCATTGACCTTTTGACGAAGCTTAATGATCTCTGTACGCATCTGATTTCTTAGCTTTGCATCAAGGTTTGAGAGTGGCTCGTCCATCAAGAAGACTTTTGGATCACGGACAATCGCGCGACCAATTGCAACACGCTGACGCTGACCACCGGAAAGTGCCTTTGGCTTACGATCAAGATATGCCGTGATGCCTAATGTTTCTGCAGCTGCACGGACTTTTTGATCAATTACTTGTGGGTCAACCTTCTTAAGCTTAAGGGTGAACGCCATGTTGTCATAAACGGTCATATTTGGATACAGCGCATAGCTTTGGAAGACCATTGCGATGTCTCGATCTTTTGGTGCAACATCATTGACAAGCTTTCCATCAATATAAAGCTCGCCAGCAGAAATATCTTCTAGGCCTGCGATCATGCGAAGCGTAGTAGATTTGCCGCAGCCCGAAGGACCAACAAGCACCACAAACTCGTGCTCCTTGATAGTGAGATTGAAGTCTTGAACAGCGACAACACCCTCTTCAGTCACCTCAAGGTTGCTCTTTTTCTGCTCAGTTTTCTTACCAAAGAGAGACTTGCTCTTCTTCTCATTTGGGTAAATCTTTTTTATATTCTTTAAAACGATTTCTGCCATGATAAAACCTTTCAGAAATGCCTATAGCTTGCTGCAATACATTGAGATTTAGCCTTTTACCGCGCCAGAAATGACACCATTGATGATGTAGCGCTGGCACAGCAAATACATAATGACAATTGGGACAATAACCATCATGATGCAGGCAAACATTGGACCCATCTCTACGCGTCCATATCCACCTCTAAAGTACTGAATCAGAATTGGGATAGTTTGGTATTTGGTTCTATCCAGTACGAGGTATGGAAGCAAATAGTCATTCCAGACCCACATGGTTTCGAGAATACCAACAGAAATATACGTTGGCTTCATAATAGGTAAAACAACATGGAAGAATGTCTGAAGTGGGTTGCAACCATCAATAGTTGCAGCTTCTTCAATCTCAAGTGGAATGGTCTTAACAAATCCAGCAAACATAAATACTGCTAGACCAGCGCCAAAGCCCAAATAAATAAAGCAAATATTGAAAGGAGTATTAAATCCAAGCGTATTTGCCATATTGGACAGCGTAAACATAAGCATCTGGAAAGGCACTACCATCGAGAAAACAAACAGGTAGTACAAAATGTTGCTAATGCGATTTTTTACACGAACAATAAACCATGCACACATTGAGCAGCACACCAAAATCAGTGCTACAGATGTGATGGTAATTACTAGAGAATATCCAAAGGCTGCTAAGAAACCTTGCTTCTCTAAAGCGGCAATGTAGTTAGCAAAACCTGCAGAGTTCTCTGATGTAACAAAATCAAATGCCGTAGATGTAGTAATAGTTGTTTCTTCCTTGAATGAATTCATCAAGATCATAACCATTGGATAAATCCATGCAAGAGAAAGAACGGTAAAGAATACAGCAAGAATTTTATTAATGATTTGATCGCGCTTCATTATTGCTGCACCTCCCTTGACCTGGTGGCTCTCAGCTGAATCATGACAATACAAATAACTAGAATGCAGAAAATAACAGCTTTAGCCTGGCCGATACCCATCCACTTTGCTCCCTGTCGAGCGTAGAAGGTATTGTAAATATTAAGAGCAAGCATTTCGGTTGCGTGCTTAGGCTCACCTGCAGTAAGTGCCAGGTTCTGATCAAATAATTTAAAGCCATTTGTTACCGTCAAGAAAAGACAAATGGTAATAGTAGACATTAAGTTTGGAATTTTTACCTTCCAAAGTGTCTGCCAAGCATTTGCTCCATCAACTCGCGCTGCTTCAAGATAGTCACTTGGAATAGACTGCAGGCCGGCAATATAAATAATCATCATGTAACCAACCTGCTGCCAAAGGGTAAGGAAAATCATTCCCCAGAATCCAGCAGTGCTATTAAGCGCAAGAAGCTGCTCGCCCACAATAGAAAGCGCGCAGTTAATCAAAATATTCCAGATGTATCCCAGAACAATGCCGCCAATAAGATTAGGCATAAAAAAGACAGTTCTAAATGAATTGGTACCCTTAAGGTCTTTTCTAGTTAAGGCAAGCGCAATTGCAAGCGCTAATACATTAATAAGAACTGTTGAGACTAATGCAAATAATGCGGTATACCAAAAAGCATTAGCAAACTGTGGGTCAGAGAAAGCTGCTACATAGTTATCTAGACCAACTGGTTTAGCATCGCTAATGGTAATAAATTTACAAAACGAAAGATAAAATCCCTGCACAAACGGAATCATAAAGCCAAACAAAAAAGATAGCGCAGTAGGCAGAACAAATAATGGCCACCACCGCTTCAACATCTTAGCCATAGAGATACCCTCCAATAACAAGAGACGAGAAGAGAGATCTCTCTTCTCGTCTCTCACCAATCAAAGCATTACTAGAAGGACTACTATGCGTTAGCCTCTTTTTCAGTCTTCCAACCGTCAACAAATGCAGACTTAACAGCATCCCAGTCCTCTGTTCCTGCTGCATAGCCCTTAAGTGCACTGGAGAGATTGTTCTTCCACTCCTGAGAAGGAATGTAAATGAAGTCCCAAGCCACGGACTCATTACCCTTCTTTGCATACTCAGCTGCAATGTTTGCAAGAGCATTCTTAGTTGCCTTTGCGTTCTTGAATGGAATGGTGAAGCCCATCTCCTCAGCAATTGCAGTGGTAGCTGTATCAGAAGTTACGCACCAATAGATAAAGTCAAGTGTTGCCTTCTGAGAAGCGTCGTCTGCCTTGGAGCTTACGCACCAATAGTTCTCGCCGCCGGAGCACATACCCTGCTTCTCTTCACCCTTAACACCAATATAAATTGGAATCATACCAAGAGCATCGTCACCAAGCTTCTTGATGTCATTGTATGCCCAGGTACCGTTCTGGTAGAAGACTGCGTCGCCGTTAACAAACTCTGCCACAGCGTCATCACCAGTCTTGCCAGAAAGCTCTGTTGGGCTGCATGTGGCATTGTTGATATAGAGATCAAAAATCTGCTTATAGTTAGGGAGATACGTTCCCTTAATTTCTTTAGCCTCAGGATTACCAGTATCCTTGAACTCATAGTACAGAGGAAGATTTGCAAGGTGTGTGGTAAAACGCCAGTCAGAACTGGAATCAAGGCCAGCACTGGTAAATGCGCCCTTTACGCCAAGCTCTGCTTTGCGAGCCTGAATATCCTCAACGACCTTCTTCAGTGAGGCAAAGTCCTTGATGTCGTCTCCCTTATAGCCAGCCTTCTCAAGCAGCTTCTTGTTGTAGATAATGCCGTAGTCTTCCTCTACATAGTCAACACCGTAGACAACGCCATCCTCCTGAAGTTTAAGAGCGTCATTGGTGAGCTCATCCAGAATCTTGGCACCCTTTAGGTCAATACAGTAATCCTTTACACCAATAAGACCAGAAGGACCATTTGTCTGGAACAGTGTTGGAGCTACAGAAGCGTCCTTGTTAATCTCAGACTGGAATGTCTGTGCATAGGTATCAGAAGCAGCAGTTACTACCTTTACAGGAACCTTTGTTTCCTCAGTATACTTAGCTGCAAGATCTTTCCACTGCTGATCAGCCTCAGGCTTGAAGTTTAGAAAATAAACTGAACCTTTTGCTGAATCAGATCCTCCCTGCTTTTGGTTGTTATTTCCTCCACAAGCAACAAGACCCAGTGAGCAAAGAGCTGATGCACTTAAGGTGACAAACTGCCTACGATTGATACCGGACATAAGACTCCTCCTTAGAGAGCGCTCCTAACCCTTTGCTAGGTTGACGTCTCTTCTCATGATTTTCATAAGCCATGCTTTGACACACTGTCAAAACAATTTTGCTTACGTCTACAAAGAAAAGTATATTTGTAGTATCAAGTTGTTTAAACAACTCACTTCCGAACGGTATGAAATTGTCGGTAAATGGTATGAAAGGAACCATTTTATGTTTGTTTCATTTTTATAAAGCTACTATCTAATCAAGGGTAGTTTGAACACGTAACTTTGAACTTCAGCAGCCTGTTAAGGAAATACTATGCC
>JABZHD010000099.1 GCA_015259045.1 Atopobium sp.
AGGTGGACGAAGACGTTCCTTCTGGTGAGTTGGGAACTCATATTGCAGAGATGCTTGGAGAAGATCCAGACGCTGCGTTCAAAACGCTTGTCTGCGTGTCTTCAAGCGGAGAGCATGTGGTGTGTTGTATTCCTGTAGATCAAGAGCTTGATCTTAAGAAAGCAGCAGCCGCGTCTGGCCAAAAGAACCTTTCCATGCTGCCTGTTAAAGAGCTTGAGGGTTTAACGGGTTATGTTCGTGGTGGCTGCACTCCCGTTGGTATGAAAAAGCAGTTTCCCACTATAATTGATGAGACCGCTCAGCTTTTTGAGCTCATCCATATCTCTGGTGGAAAACGCGGACTCAGTTTAACGCTTTCTCCAGAAGATTTAGCTTCATTTGTATCGGCTACGTTTGCAGATATTGTTCGCGAGGTGCACTAGTGGCATATCAGCCCAAACATATGCGACTTTCAGCAGAGTCTTCTGATGGAACGCTGTCTGAAGAAACTCTTAGCAAGGCTCTTGACCAGACCTTTGAAGAGCCTCCTGTAGTTGACAACATTGTTGTCCCAGAGACATTTCATCAACCAATCGAGGATGAAGCTTTTGAGCAGATTGTGAGCCAGAAGCTTGAAGAAGTTGCTGCTGAGGAGAATGGCTTAGCAGGAGAAGATGCTTTTGCTACAGAGATCAGCTCCGTTTCAGACAGCTCTTATAGTGAAGAAGTGTCTGCCGATGAAGATGATGCTTCTAAGCAGAAGGATTTGAGCCGTTCTACTTCTATGATGAGCGTGCTTGTTCTGATTAGTCGTATTACGGGCTTTTTAAGAACCTGGGCCCAGGCATTTGCTATGGGCGCAACCGTTCTTGCAAGCTGCTATTCCATTGCAAACACCCTTCCTGACCAGCTCTATGAGCTTGTTGGCGCAGGTATGCTTACCACAGCTTTCTTGCCGGTATATCTCTCTATTAAGAAGAAGGTTGGACAGGATGAGGCAAACGCCTACACTTCCAACCTGCTTTCCATTGTTGTTGTTGCAACAGGTCTTGTTGCTGTCCTCGGCTTCTTCTTTGCCGCAGAAGTGGTGTATACACAGTCCTTCTCGGCAGGAGCTGATTTTGATCCAACGCTGGCAGTGTACTTCTTTAGGTTCTTTGTCATAGAGGTTATGTTGTACTGCTTCTCCACTATTTTCTCTGGTGTTTTGAATGCAGAGCGAGACTACCTCTGGCCAGCTGCGGCTCCTATTTTTAATAACTTTGTCACTACGGCCTCGTTCTTTGCGTATGCCTTCTTGGTAAACACTAACCCTGAGCTTGGCCTTCTTATTCTTGCATTGGGAAATCCGCTGGGCGTTCTGATTCAGGTTCTGATTCAGGTTCCCTCACTTAAACGCAAGGGGATTAAGCTCTCGTGGAGAATTAACCTCAAAGACCCCGCTCTTAAAGAGACGCTTAAGATTGGCGCGCCTGCTCTGATTGTTGTGGTTGCCACGTTTGTAACTATGTCGGTTCAGACAAGCTCGCAGCTCAGCGTTTCTGCATCGGGCGCTTCTATTGCAGCGTATGCTCGTCTTTGGTATACGCTGCCATATTCCATTTTGACGGTACCTATTACCACAGCCCTCTTTACCGAGCTGTCCGATAGCTGGGCAAAAGAGAATATGGATCAGTTCAAAAAGGACTTCAAACACGGTATCAACCAGATTCTTTTCTTTACCGTGCCGTTCATGATGTATCTGATGATCTTCTCGATGCCTCTTGTTTCTATTATTGGAGCAAGCAAGTTTACTGAAGATCAGCTGCTGCTAACCCAGCAATTCTTGATTGGTCAGTCACTTGCTTTGCCTCTGTATGGCATTGGCATGTACCTGCAAAAAGTCTGTTCCGCTATGCGTCGTATGACACTCTATGCTGTTTCGGCAACGCTCGGCTCTGTCGTACAGGTTTTGGTGCTGCTGGTGGGTACTTCTCACTTTGGCATGATGTTTGTAGCAACTACTTCAGCCATCTTCTATGTGGTCATTGACACCATTATGTTGATTAGCCTGCGTAAGCACCTTGGTCAGATTGGACTCAAGTCCATGGTGTTTGCGTTTGTACGCTCAATTCTTTTTGGCCTTGCAGGATCGGCGGCGGCACTTCTGATTATGGTGGGTCTGCGCATTGTTATTGGCGTACCAGATGGACGAGCACTCTACGGCGTGCTGTATTGCATCTTTGCAGGTATTCCAGCTGTTTTGGTTACCTATGGCTTAGCAATTCTCTTTAAATCACCAGAGTCAGCCATGCTTCGTTCACTGGTTTCTCGCGTAAGGTCATAGTATGGCCAGAAGCGGCGCAAAAAGCGGTAAAGATAGCTCTCAGAACAACCTTGATCCCAGCTATGTGCCTTCGGGTGCGCCAGGGCTTGCGCCGTCGTTTTCTTCCGAGTCTTCAGATGACCTGGTGTCCATTAGAGAGCAGGTTGATCAGGTTCCTACTAATCCAGGTTGTTACCTCTGGAAAGATGGATCTGGCAAGGTTATCTATGTAGGAAAAGCTAAGAACCTGCGTGCTCGCATGAGGCAGTATGTCACGCTTCAAGATGATCGTGCCAAGATTCCTCTGATGATGCAGGTCGTGCGCAGTTTTGACTACATCGTGGTAGAAAACGAGCACGAAGCGCTGGTGTTGGAGCGCAATCTTATTGCTCAGTATCGTCCGTACTTCAACGTAGACTTTAAAGACGATAAGAGCTATCCCTACATTGCTATTACCGAGTCAGACACCTTCCCAGCAATTAAATACACGCGCGAGAAACACAAGAAGGGTACGCGCTATTTTGGTCCCTACACTGATTCTAACGCCGCTCGCCAGACCATTGAGACGCTCAGAAAAGTAGTGCCTATCTGCTCCGCTACGTGCGTGGAGTGGAAGCGTGCTAAGCGTCTGCTAGAAAAAGATCCTGACGGCGCAGCCGTTGCCAACCTGCTGCTTGCAAAGAAGGGGCGTCCCTGTTTCGACTACCACGTAGGCAAGGGTCCCGGTGTGTGCGTGGGAGCTATTGATACTGTTTCATATGCAAAGAATGTCAGGCAGGTAGAGAACTTCCTCCGCGGAAATCGCTCCGAGATTGTCTCTGAGCTCAAAGACCAGATGCAAGAAGCCGCTGCTGACCTGGATTTTGAGAAGGCAGCTAGGCTCAAGTCCCGCCTGTCTTCACTCTCTGATCTTGATGACCGCCAGCAAGTCACGTTTCCTACCTCGGTCAACATTGACCTCATTGGCATTTACCGAGAAGAAACTATCTCCGCTGCCTGCGTTTTTGTTGTGCGAGAAGGTCGTACCATCCGCTCAGTTGAGTTTATCCTAGACAAAGGCTTGGATGTTTCCGAGGAAGAGCTGGTTTCGGGCTTCCTAAAGCGCTACTACGACGAAACCGCTGACATTCCCGCAGAGGTTAACCTGCCCATCGATCTTCTCGACGCAGAGGTTTTGTCCGAGTGGCTGACGCAAAAACGAGGCCACAACTGCGTGCTTCACCACCCACAACGTGGCGAGCAGTTCCGTCTTCTCCAGATGGCTTCTGCTAACGCTCGTCATGCACTGATGCGTCACATGATTCGCACGGGTTATGCTGACGACCGTACTAACCAGGCACTTCTTCAGCTTGAAAGTGCACTTGCGCTTGACGCACCGCCACTGCGCATTGAGTGCTTTGATATCTCTACGCTTCACGGTAATTTTACCGTTGCCTCGATGGTGGTCTTTACTAACGGAAAGGCTGATAAAAGCCAGTATCGCCGCTTTAAGATTCGTGCTGAGCTTGATGAAGCTAACGACTTTGTCTCAATGACAGAAGTCCTGGGCAGAAGGTACAGTCCAGAGCGTATGGCAGATGAGCGTTTTGGCTCACGACCTGATTTGCTGGTAGTTGATGGTGGTAAGCCTCAGTTGACCGCTGCCATCAATCAGCTTAATGAGCTGGGGCTGGATATTCCCGTCTGCGGCCTTGCTAAGTCTGATGAGGAAGTCTTTGTACCTTGGGACGACACGCCAATCGTGTTACCTACAGGTTCAGCTTCTCTGTATCTTATTAAGCAGGTTCGTGACGAGTCTCACCGTTTTGCGATTACCTTCCATCGTGAGCTTAGAGATAAGGCAATGACTGTCTCTATTCTGGACGAAATCCCTGGTGTAGGACCTAAACGCAAAAAAGACATTATGCGCCATTTTGGCTCTTTTAAGCGCTTAAAGGCTGCAAGTGTTGAGGACATCTCTCAGGTAAAAGGTGTTTCTGTGAACTTGGCAGAAACTATTTATGAAGAACTCAAAGCTTGGGAAGAATCTTCCACGACTGTACATGAGAAGTTAGATGCAAGGGGAGGAACTCATGAGTAAAACAGCAGACGAGAAAATCTTGGCACTCGTGAATCCAGAATACATTAAGCGTATTCCATTCTTTGTTCGTGGTCACGCAACAGGTAAGTCTTGTGAGTATATTGCTCGGGAGTATCCAGAGCTTTACGCTACATTTGAGGATGAACCTAGCGCTCAACAAGTTGAAGAGATGTCAAAGATCATCAACGAGCTCTTTGAGCAAAGGATGAAGAAGCATAATCTCTAAAACCAAATCAAGCAATAGAGTTATTTGTAATAAGAATGGCAGCTATGAAGTGTTGTTATGCCATTCTTATTTTTTTTATTCAACGCTGAAATATAGCCATTGGCCGACAGATTAGCTGTTAAAGCATACTCGAACAGAATATTATTAGAGCTACCTAGTTATTACTTTTACTTCAGTTGCTACAAGCAACTCTAATGAGGTGACAGCAGATGAAGCGTAGAAAAAGGTTTATAA
>JABZHD010000009.1 GCA_015259045.1 Atopobium sp.
GGTCTTAGTTGCCTAGCCTTAGCTGCTTAGTCTTGGCATCCTGATTTTGGCAAATTATTATCGTGGATTGTTTTTACAAAATTTTTTGAAAAAACTTTTCAAAATCCCTTGGGTTTCTCGCCAATGGATACGCCCGGGTCAGCGGTTTGACCTCGCAAAATAGGCGAGAAGAAAGATCTCGCAGCTAGAAGGTATCAAACGCTCTTCACAAAGCGTTCATCTTTTAGAGATTTTGGGCTTGTTTCTTCTCAAAAATGAGTGTAAAGTAGACGGGCTGCTCAAACAGGACAATTATGTCTAAAGGCAGTATGTACAGGACGTGGTCCGCTGGGGAAGAGTACCCGATGTGCTCTCAAGGTCCCATGACCACCGAAGGTTAGGAAAGAGCATGGTTAATACCATCCTCGGCCGCAAGCTGGGCATGACCCAGGTATGGGACGAGAACGACAACGTCGTTCCTGTTACCGTCGTTCTTGCTGGCCCCTGCACCGTTTCACAGGTAAAGACTGTTGAGACGGACGGCTACAATGCCGTACAGATTGGCTTCGGCGACATCTCCGAGAAGCATGTCAACAAGCCAATGGCTGGTCACTTCAAGGCACAGGGCGTCGAGCCAATGCGTTACCTCCGCGAGGTCCGCGTTGAGGATGCTTCTGAGCACAAGACCGGCGATGTTGTCACAGTTGCTGACTTCTCCGAGGTCACCGCTGTTGACGTAACAGGCACTTCTAAGGGTAAGGGTTTCCAGGGTACCGTTAAGCGCTGGAACTTCTCTCGCGGTCCAATGACTCACGGTTCTCGTAACCAGCGTCGTCCAGGTTCCATTGGTCAGTGCGCATACCCTGCACGCGTTCGTAAGGGCCTTCACATGTATGGTCACATGGGCGCAGAGCGCGTTACGGTCAAGAACCTTAAGCTTGTCCGCGTTGATGCTGAGCAGAACCTCATGCTTATCAAGGGTGCTGTTCCTGGCGGCAAGAATGCCCTCGTCCAGGTCCGCATGGCCTAAGGGCCTTTAGGCAAACACTTAGGCTAACAAGGAGACAACATGTCCAAGTATGAGATTAAGAACGTAGAGGGAAAGAAGGTCGGCGACGCCGAGCTCTCCTCTGACGTCTATGGCATTGAGCCAAACATCCCTGTTGTGCACCAGGTTGTAGTCTGCCAGGACGCATCCGCACGTCAGGGTACCCACTCTACAAAGAACCGTCACGAGGTATCCGGCGGTGGCGTTAAGCCTTACCGTCAGAAGGGTACTGGTCGTGCTCGCCAGGGTTCTATTCGTGCTGGTCAGTGGACTGGTGGTGGCGTCATCTTTGGACCTACCCCTCGTTCCCACGCACGTCGTATTAACAACAAGATGGTCAAGCTTGCTATGAGGTCCGTCCTCTCCGGCAAGGTTGCAGACTCCGAGCTTGTCCTCGTTGACTCTCTCGAGTTTGCTCAGCCTTCCACCAAGCAGGCAAAGGCTGCACTTCAGAACCTCGGTATTGAGGGTAAGCGCGTTACCGTCATCGTCCCAGACGACGACGTCAACACTTACCTCTCTTTCCGTAACCTTCCTAAGGTTTCAATCTTCGGCGTTTCTGAGGTTACTACTCGTTTCCTGATCGACAACGGCGCACTTGTTATGTCCGCTGATGTCGCTAAGCAGCTTGGGGAGGTGCTCGCATAATGAACTCTCCTTATGAGGTCATCATTCGTCCTATCGTTTCAGAGCGTGCTTTCGATCTGATGGAGCAGGGCAAGTACACTTTTGAGGTTGCTCGTAACGCAGGTAAAGAAGAGATTGCTGCAGCTGTAGAGAAGCTCTTCTCTGTACACGTCACCAAGGTAAACACACTTTCTGTTAAGCCAAAGAACAAGCGTGTACGTTATCAGCAGGCAGGCAAGACCCGCCAGTGGAAGAAGGCTATTGTTACCCTCGCTGCTGGTGAGACTATCGAGATCTTCGGTAATAACTCTGCTGAGTAAGGTTTTTCTCCCGTGCCTCTTTTGAGGTACGGGTTCGTATGCCGCGCATAGTAGATACGCGCGGTACCGTGGTAATCCGGTGTTAGCTCGACTTTCCCTTAAGCGGGCTAGCCAACGGAGAAGAAAGGGATACTGTTTATGGCAGTTAGGCATCTAAAGCCAACAAGCGCAGGCAGGCGCTTCCAGACAATCTCAGACTTTGCTGAGATTACAACTGATAAGCCCGAGAAGTCCCTTCTCGAGCCTCTGCCAAAGAAGGCTGGCCGCAACAACAATGGCCGCATCACTACCCGTCACCAGGGTGGTGGCCACAAGCGCCAGTACCGTCGTATCGACTTCAAGCGTCGCAAGGATGATATCCCAGCTAAGGTCGCTACTGTTGAGTACGATCCTAACCGTTCCGCTCGTATTGCTCTTCTGCACTATGCAGACGGCGCAAAGGCATACATCCTTTGCCCAGAGGGCCTGAGCGTCGGTGACACCGTTCTTTCTGGTACCAAGGACATCGACATCAAGCCTGGTAACTGCACCACTCTTGAGCAGATTCCAGTAGGTACTCTTGTTCACGCAGTTGAGTTCCAGCCTGGCAAGGGTGCTGCAATGGCACGTGCTGCTGGTACTTCCGTCCAGCTCATGGGTAAGGACAACGGCTATGCAGTTCTGCGTATGCCTTCCTCCGAGCTCCGTCGTGTTCTTCTGACCTGCCGTGCAACCATCGGTGAGGTTGGTAACGCTGAGCACTCCAACATTGTTGTTGGTAAGGCTGGTCGTTCCCGTTGGGCAGGCGTCCGTCCTACCGTCCGTGGTACTGTCATGAACCCTGTTGACCACCCACACGGCGGTGGTGAAGGTAAGAACCACACTTCTGGTCGTCCTTCCGTCACCCCATGGGGTAAGCCAACCAAGGGTTATAAGACCCGCGACCCGAAGAAGGCTTCTAACCGCCTGATCATTCGCCGTCGTAAGTCCAAGTAAGACACGAGTAGGAGTAGATAAATGAGCAGAAGTCTCAAAAAAGGCCCCTTTGTGGAGACTCGCCTCCTTGCGCGTGTCGCTGCAATGAACGAGGCTGGCAAGAAGGACGTTATCAAGACTTGGTCACGTTCCTCAACCATCTTCCCTGAGATGGTCGGTCACACCATCGCTGTTCACGATGGTCGTAAGCATGTACCTGTGTACGTCACCGAGTCCATGGTTGGTCACAAGTTGGGCGAGTTCTCCCCATCCCGTACCTTCCGCGGTCACAAGGCCAAATAGGGGGAGTGTAGTAAATGGCTAAGAACACCGATTCTATTGAGGTTCGCGCAACAGCTAAGTATGTTCGCGTTGCTCCTCGTAAGGCTCGCGCAGTTGTCGCGCTTGTCCGCGGTAAGTCTGTCGAGAAGGCCCTTGAGGTTCTTCAGTTCTCGACTCGCGCTGCCGCTACTGATGTTGCTAAGGTTCTGCGCTCTGCAGTTGCTAACGCCGAGAACAACAATGGACTCCGCGCTAACAACCTGGTAGTCAAGACCGCTTTTGTTGACGAAGGCCCAACGCTTAAGCGTATTCGCCCTCGTGCAAAGGGTTCGGCTTCCCGCATTAACAAGCGTATGAGCCACATTACCGTTGTCGTTGCACCTCGAAAGGAGGCGTAGGAATGGGTCAGAAAGTACAGCCTACAGGCTTCCGTCTTGGTGTAACCGAGAGCTGGCGTTCTCGTTGGTACGCCGATAAGGACTACGCCGAGCAGCTCGGCAACGATCTTGCTATCCGCAAGTATCTCGAGAAGCGCCTTGAGAAGGCAGCTGTTGCTCGTATTGATATCGAGCGCGCTGGCGATAAGGTCAAGGTAACTATTTTCTCCGCACGTCCTGGTATTGTCATTGGCAAGAAGGGTGCAGAGATTGACGGCCTCCGTGCAGATCTTGAGCGTGTTGCTAAGGTCGGCAAGGGTCAGGTCAATGTTGATGTTGTTGAGGTTAAGCGTCCTGAGCTTGACGCAAACCTTGTTGCTCAGTCCATCGCAGAGCAGCTCGAGCAGCGTGTCGCTTTCCGTCGCGCTATGCGTAAGGCTGTTCAGTCCGCTCGTAAGGCTGGCGCTAAGGGTATTCGTATCCAGTGCTCCGGTCGTCTGAACGGTGCTGAGATGGGCCGCCGTGAGTGGTACCGTGAGGGTCGCGTGCCTCTGCACACCCTTCGTGCTGCAATCGGCTATGGTACCGCTACAGGTCGCACCACCATGGGCGCTGTTGGTATCAAGGTTTGGATTTATTACGGCGAGAAGATGCCTGGACAGCCAACACCTAACCCAGCTCTTGAGGGCTCCGCTCGTCCTCGTCGTGCTCGCAATGAGAGGAGGGGCCGTTAATGCTTGCTCCAAAGCGTGTATTGCACCGTAAGGTACAGCGCGGTTCCATGAAGGGCCAGGCAAAGGGTAATACCCAGCTGCATTTTGGTTCCTGGGGCATCCGTGCAGAGGAGGCTCACTGGATTACTAACCGCCAGATTGAGGCTGCTCGTATTGCTCTCACCCGTGAGATGAAGCGTGGCGGTAAGGTTTGGATTACTATCTTCCCAGATAAGCCAATCACCAAGAAGCCTGCAGAGACTCGCATGGGTTCCGGTAAGGGTAACCCAGAAGAGTGGGTAGCAGTTGTTAAGCCTGGTCGTATCATGTTCGAGATTGATGGCGTACCAGAGGAAGTTGCTCGTGAGGCTCTCCGTCTTGCTCAGCACAAGCTTCCAATTAAGACCAAGATTGTCTCCAAGGCCGATCAGGACGGTGAGAACTAATGAAGTACACCGAAATCAAGGCTATGAGCGATGCAGACCTCGCTAAGAAACTCGAGGAAGGCCGCGCAGAGCTCTTTAATCTTCGTTTCCAGATGGCAACCAGCCAGCTGGACAACACCGCTCGTGTCAAGGCTGTTAAGCGCGACATTGCTCGCGTTCAGACCGAGATGCGCACCCGTCAAATTGCTGCGGAAGCATCCGCAGAGCAGAACTAGATCGCAGGAGATAAGTTATGGCAGAGACCGAAAGCAGAAATGCGCGTAAGGTTCGTACCGGACTCGTCGTCTCCATCTCTGGCGAGAAGACGATTACGGTAGAGATTACGTACCGTAAGCACCACCCTAAGTATGGCAAGATGATGACCATCGGCAAGAAGCTTCACGTTCATGATGAGAACAACGAGGCTGGTCTGGGCGATACCGTCCGCGTCATGGAGACTCGTCCTCTTTCCAAGACCAAGCGTTGGCGTCTCGCAGAGATCGTTGAGCGCGCTAAGTAATTAGCACCTAGGAAACAGCTTTTAGCTCAACCTAGTTTTGTATCTATCATTATTTCTCATGTGCGCAAATACGCGCACCTCTGAGAAATTAGGTTCCGGAGGAACGTCACATGATTCAGATGGAGACCATTCTCAACGTCGCTGACAACAGCGGCGCAAGGCGCGTAAAGTGCGTCAAGGTCCTTGGTGGCTCCAAGCGTCGTTACGCCGGCCTTGCCGACGTCATCATTGGCGCTGTCCAGGAGGCTACTCCAGGTGGTTCGGTGAAGAAGGGCGACATTGTTCGCTGCGTCATCGTTCGTACCGCTAAGGACACCCGTCGCAAGGACGGTAGCTACATCCGCTTTGACCAGAACGCATGCGTTCTTGTTAACAAAGAGGGTGAGCCCAAGGGTACTCGTATCTTTGGACCAGTCGCTCGCGAGCTGCGCGACCACAAGTACATGAAGATTGTCTCACTTGCACCTGAGACCCTTTAAGGAGGAACGACATGCCTAAGATGAAGATCAAGAAGGGCGACAAGGTCGAGGTCCTCACTGGTAAGGACAAGGGTAAGCGCGGCGAGGTACTTCGCGTATATCCAGAGAAGAACAAGGTTGTCGTTGAGGGCGTTGCAATTGCAAAGCGCCATGTCAAGCCAAACGCAGCTAACCAGCAGGGTGGCATCGTTGAGGCAGAGGCAGCAATCGACGCTTCCAATGTTGCTCTTATCGACCCTAAGACCGACAAGCCAACCCGTGTTGGCTACCTGATCAAGGAGGACGGCACTAAGGTCCGCGTCTCCAAGAAGTCAGGCGCTGAGCTCTAAGTTATACGTGTTTCTCGCTTTGTAGAAACATCTCAGAGCTACTTCAAACCCCGTTATCATCAGATAGCGGGGTTTTCTTTTGGGCGAGAAGAACGGTGTTATGTAAGTCGTGTGATGACATGAAAAAATATCAGCTAGCTTGAAATTCTCGTCCCATTTTTGCTCAATAAGGTCTAATATTGTTCATTGCGTCTTTCTATGGGACACGTATGTCTCGAGGATGCAGATGGCTCCTAGTTCGCCAAACTAGGAGGTGCGAGGCGATCCCCGCACTTAAAACCCCAAGAGTTAAGGAGAAACCATGGCAGACGAGAAGTACACACCTCGCCTTAAAGAGCTTTACTACGCATCTGTGCGTGATGCTCTGAAGGAGAAATTTGGTTACACCAACGTTAACCAGATTCCTAAGTTTGAGAAGATCGTTGTCAACATGGGTGTTGGCGAGGCAGCTACAGACGCTAAGGCAATTGACGGCGCTGTAAACGACCTCCGTACCATTACTGGTCAGCAGCCACTCGTTACACACGCTCGCAAGTCTATCGCAACCTTTAAGCTTCGCCAGGGTATGCCAATCGGCGCTAAAGTTACCCTTCGTGGCGATCGTATGTGGGAGTTCCTGGATCGTCTGATCGCAGTTGCAATTCCTCGTATCCGCGACTTCCGTGGTATCTCTGCTAAGAGCTTCGACGGCCGTGGTAACTTCTCCATGGGCGTAACCGAGCAGCTCATCTTCCCAGAGATTGACTTTGACAAGATGGACCACACCCGCGGTATGGACATCACCATTGTCACCACTGCTAACACCAACGAGGAGGGTAAGGCACTTCTCGACGCCTTCCACTTCCCATTCAAGCAGGACTAACTTTTACCTGCGCTTAAATTAAGCGCATTCCTGTTGGCATATTTGATGCCGGGTGACATAGTCACCAGCACTATTGTTTGAAGTCATCTTGGCGTTCGCCAAGTTGCATTTTGAAGGAGGATTTGTGGCTAAGACTTCGATGATCGTCAAAGCCTCGCGTGAGCCGAAGTACTCTACGCGCACACAGAACCGTTGCCAGCGTTGTGGACGTCCCCACTCCGTTTACCGCAAGTTTGGTCTGTGCCGTGTGTGCTTCCGTGAGCTAGCGAGCAAGGGCGAGCTTCCTGGTGTCCGCAAGGCAAGCTGGTAGGACTCAGGGCTCTGGCGTCAAGGCATCTGCGCCACGGGTGTAGATGAACCAGACACGCAGTTTCATCATTAACGAAGGAGAAGGATCAAATGAAAATTACCGATCCCATTTCAGACATGCTGACGCGTATTCGTAACGCAAACTCAGCTGGCAAGGATTCCGTATCCATGCCATCGAGCAAGGTGCTCGTTGAGATTGCTCGCGTCATCACCGAAGAGGGCTATGTCGAGGGTTACACCGTTGAGGATACTAAGCCTCAGAAGACTCTTCACATCACCCTTAAGTATGGTAAGAAGCGCGCTAAGGTTATCCGCGGCATTCGTCGTATTTCCAAGCCTGGTCTGCGCATTTACTCCACCGCTGAGAAGCTTCCACGCGTTCTTGGTGGTCTTGGTACTGCAGTGGTTTCCACTTCTAAGGGCATGATGTGCGACCGCGACGCTCGTAAGAACGGCGTTGGCGGCGAGGTCATCGCTTACGTTTGGTAAATCTGACAGGAATGAAAGGAGACAGCCGTGTCTCGTATTGGTAAGAAGCCTGTCCAGATTCCTGCTGGAGTCACTGTGACAGTTGATAACACCACCGTTACCGTTAAGGGTTCTAAGGGCGAGCTGACTCGTACTTTCTCTGAGCTGGTTGCTATCGCTCAGGAGGGCGAGGAGATTCTTGTTACTCGCGTTGACGAGTCCACTGAGTCCAATGCTCAGCAGGGTCTTGTCCGTACCCTTATCCACAACATGGTTGTTGGTGTCTCTGAGGGCTTCGAGAAGAAGCTCGAGCTCACCGGCGTTGGTTACCGTGTAGCACTTAAGGGCAAGGATCTTGACCTTTCCCTTGGTTATTCTCACCCAGTTCTCTATGTTGCACCTGAGGGCATTAGCTTTGAGGTACCTGATAACACTCACCTTACCGTTAAGGGTATTTCTAAGGAGAAGGTCGGCCAGGTTGCAGCTGAGATTCGTATGAAGCGTCCACCAGAGCCTTACAAGGGCAAGGGCATTCACTACGAAGGTGAGCACATCCGCAGGAAGCTCGGTAAGGCTGCTAAGTAAAGCAACCCTACTTTTAGGCTAAAAGACCATCACCCCGTTAGGTGATGGCATGTCTCTAAGGAGAAGGAATGAACAAGCAGCAGGCGAAAAAGGCGGGTCTTGAACGCCGCAAGCGCCGCGTACGTGCCAAGGTCTTTGGTACACCTGAGCGTCCGCGTCTTGCAGTTCACCGCACAAACGCAAACATTTATGCACAGCTTATTGACGACGCTTCTGGAAGAACTCTCTGCTCTGCCTCTACGCTTGACCCAGAGTTCCGTTCTACTGGCAAGGTTGGCTCCAACAAGGAGGCAGCTGAGTTCGTAGGTGAGCTTATCGGTAAGCGCGCTGCCGAGAAGAACGTCACTGAGGTCACTTTTGACCGTGGTGGCCGTCTCTATCACGGCCGCGTCAAGGCTTTGGCAGATGGCGCCCGCAACGCGGGCCTGAAGTTCTAGGAGGATTCAATGGCACGTGATCGTAAGCGCCAGCAGGATACGGATCTTCAGGAGCGCGTCGTTTATATTCACCGCGTTTCCAAGACCGTTAAGGGTGGCCGCCGTATGTCACTCGTTGCTCTGGTAGTCGTTGGCGACGGTAAGGGTAACGTTGGTATTGGCCAGGGTCGTTCCGCTGAGGTACCTCTGGCAATTCAGAAGGGCGTCGAGGACGCAAAGAGGAACATGTTCAAGGTCCCACTGACCGAGACTGGTTCCGTACCACACGCAGTCACTGGTCACTACGGCGCAGGCTCTGTTCTTATTAAGCCTGCATTCGAGGGTACTGGTGTTATTGCTGGCGGTCCTATTCGTCCACTCTTCGAGCTTG
This sequence comes from Atopobium sp., assembly GCA_015259045.1. Classification (GTDB taxonomy): domain Bacteria; phylum Actinomycetota; class Coriobacteriia; order Coriobacteriales; family Atopobiaceae; genus Lancefieldella. Next base: position 9,085 of record JABZHD010000009.1, read on the forward strand.
CAGGTATCACCAATGTACTTTCTAAGTCCCTTGGTACCGACAACGCTCTGAACATGATTAAGGCAGCAGCTGAGGGTCTGAAGGAGCTTTCCAGCCCAGAAGAAGCAGCTGAGCGTCGTGGCCTAACCGTCGGCGATATGTTCGTCGGAAAGGAGAACTAACGATGGCTAAGAACCTTAGCATCAAGCTTGTCCGTGGCGCCGTTGCAGGCGTCAAGAAGGACCAGACTGCTACGGTGAAGGCCCTCGGCCTCCACAAGATCGGCGATACCGTCGAGCAGCCTGACAACCCAAGCATTCGTGGAATGATCTTCAAGGTTAAGCACCTTGTCGAGGTTGAAGAGAACTAGAGGTAGTAATAATGCAGCTCAATGATCTTCGCCCCGCAGTGGGTTCGCGCAAAAATCGTAAGCGCGTAGGTCGCGGTAATTCTTCAGGCAATGGTACTTTTGCCGGCCGCGGTATGAATGGTCAGCTCTCCCGCTCTGGTGGCGGTAAGGGCGCTGGCTTCGAGGGTGGACAGCAGCCACTGGCTATGCGTCTTCCTAAGCTTCCTGGTTTCACTAACCACAACCGTGTTGAGTACGCTCCAGTCAACGTTGCTCGTCTGAACGCTCTCTTTGCAGACGGCGAGACCGTAGACGCAGAGGCTCTGGTTGCTAAGGGAGTTATTAAGTACAACTTCATCCCAGTCAAGGTTCTGGGTGATGGCGAGCTTTCTAAGAAGCTCACTGTTAAGGTCGACAAGGTTTCCGCCTCCGCAAAGGCTAAGATCGAGGCGGCCGGTGGAAAGGTTGAGGCCGAGTAGTGAGTAAAGGAATCGCCAACGCATTTCGTGTTCCGGAACTAAGGGGAAAGATTCTCCTTACGGTACTGATTCTTCTTCTGTACCGTTTTGGTGCGTATCTTCCTGTGCCCGGTGCTCCATTCCAGCAGATGCTTTCTGTTTATCAGAATGGTCTTTCTAAGAATGGCGCAATGGCCGTGCTTAACCTATTTTCGGGTGGCGCTCTTTCTCGCATGTCTGTTTTCAGTCTGGGCATCATGCCTTACATTACGGCTCAGATCATCTTCCAGATGATGCAGTCCGTTATTCCATCTCTTGGCGAGCTTGCTAAAGATGGTGAGAGCGGCCAGCGTAAGATTACGCAGTACACGCGTTATCTTACGGTTGGCTTAGCTCTGCTCAATGCAGTTGGTTACCTGTTCTTGTTTAAGAGCTATGGTGTATCTTTTGCATCTATGGAGGGCGTGCCTGAGGCACTTGAAAACTTCCTGGTAGTCTTTACCATGCTAGTTGGTGCCATCATTATTATGTGGCTCGGTGAGGTTATTACTCAGCAGGGTGTTGGCAACGGAATGAGTCTTATCATCTTTGCAAACATCATGGCTGGACTTCCAACAGCCCTTATTTCTTCAGTAACTACTCGTGGAAACATTATTCTTACTGTTGTTACTGTTGTGGTTATGCTCGCTATTATTCCGCTCATTGTTTACATTGAGCGTGGTCAGCGTCGTATTCCTATCAACTATGCCAAGCGCGTTGTTGGTCGTCGTATGATGGGTGGTCAGTCAACTTACCTTCCAATTAAGGTAAACACTGCAGGCGTTGTGCCAATCATCTTTGCATCTGCAATCCTGTACCTTCCTGCTCAGGTTGCTGTGTTCTTCCCAGGAGTAGAGTGGATTCAAAATCTTGCTACTTCACTTTCTTCTGGATGGGTTAACTGGGTTCTCTCAGTTATGTTCATTGTCTTCTTTGCATACTTCTACACCTCAATGGTGTTCAATCCAGAGGAGACAGCAGACCAGCTTAAGAAGCAGGGTGGCTTTATTCCTGGTGTTCGTCCAGGTACTGCTACTTCGACGTATATCAAGACTGTTATTGACAGAGTCACCCTCCCCGGTGCTATCTTTATGGCAGTTCTTGCAATCGTTCCAACCATTATTTTCTGGTTCACAGGCGATTCGTTGATACAGGCGTTTGGTGGAACTTCCGTCCTGATTATGGTCGGTGTTGCAATGGATACACTCTCTTCCATTGAGTCCCACCTTAAGATGCACAACTATGAGGGCTTCTTTAAGTAGTTCTTAATACGTAGCATAAAGGGGCCTGGAAACAGGCCCCTTTTATTATTTGAAAGGAAGGCGAAGCATGAACATTGTTCTTCTCGGCGCACCTGGCGCTGGCAAGGGTACACAGGCTCAGAAGCTCGTTGCAGAGTATGGACTTGCTCACATCTCAACCGGTGACCTTCTTCGTGCTGCTGTTAAAGCTCAGTCTGAGCTTGGCGTTAAGGCTAAAGAGTATATGGATGCTGGTCAGCTTGTTCCAGATCAGCTTGTAATTGACCTGGTAAAAGAGCGCCTATCTGCAGACGATGCAAAGGCTGGTTTTATTCTTGATGGCTTCCCACGCAACACCGCTCAGGCAGTAACCCTTGATTCTGAGCTTCAGAATATGGGCCTCAAGCTTGATGCAGCTCTGCTTGTTGCTGTTGAGCCAGAGGTTATTGTTGAGCGTCTTTCTTCTCGCCGTACGTGCAAAGAGTGTGGTTATACTGCACCTGCTGGTACAGAGACTTGCCCAAATTGCTCTGGTGAGATGTATCAGCGTGATGACGATAAGCCAGAGACAATTCGTAAGCGTCTTGATGTATACGAGAACCAGACTTCTCCTTTGATCGAGTACTACAAGGGTCATGGAATTCTGAAGGAGGTCAACGGAGATCGTCCTGTTGACGAGGTATTCGCCGACGTAAAGACACTCCTCGCACTATGATTACGATAAAAACACCTGAACAAATCGAGGCAATGAAGGTGTCGGGCGCCCTTTCTAAGGCAGCCCTTCGTCGTGCTGGATCCATGATTAGACCTGGTGTTTCAACGCTCGAGATTGACCGCGCTGTTGAAGCTTTTATTAGACTTCATGGCGGAACCCCTACCTTTAAGGGCTACGGTGGATTCCCTGGATCTGTTTGCTCTTCTATTAACGAGCAGATTGTTCACGGTATTCCATCAGCTAACGTCATTTTGCAAGATGGCGATATTCTGACCATTGACACGGGTGCTACCGTTAACGGTTGGGCAGGAGATAACGCTTGGACGTTCTACTGCGGAACAGTTGACGAGAAAACCCAGGCACTTTGTGAGGTTACCCGCGATTGCCTTAAGGCAGGTATTGCAGCTGCTGTTCCTGGTGCTCGTCTTGGCGACGTTGGCCATGCAGTTCAGAAACTTGCCGAGGATAATGGCTATGGTGTCATTCGTGATTTTGTTGGTCATGGTATTGGTCGCAATCTTCACGAGGACCCAGAGGTCAGAAACTATGGTCGTGCAGGTAACGGTATTGTTCTTCGTGAGGGAATGGTAATTGCAATTGAGCCTATGATTGCTATGGGTACCTACGATTGCACCGTTCTTGAAAATGGTTGGACCGTTGTTACCGATGATGGCCTGCCATCAGCACATTATGAGAACACGGTTGCTATTACTGCCGATGGTCCCGTTATCGTTTCAGAAGATGAAGTTGGTCCATGGTGCGAGATGCAAGGCGGTCTTGAGTAACACATACATTGTTCTTCTCGCTATCTAATTGTGTTGAAAAAATAAGTGATAGACGAGTGGCACATTTTTATGTATTATTGATAACCGCTGTCGATGTGTCGAGAGGATGAAAGTTGGCTAAACAAGACGCGATTGAGCTTGAAGGCAAGGTACTAGAACCCCTGCCAAACGCTATGTTTAACGTTGAGTTAGAGAACGGCAAGACCATCCTTTGCACCATCTCAGGTAAGATTCGAATGAACTACATTCGAATTCTCCCTGGTGATAAGGTTGTAGTAGAGATTTCTCCTTACGATCTTACCAGGGGTCGCATTACCTACCGTTATAAGTAAGTAATGCAAAAGTCTTGTGCCATGCATGAGGCTATCTGTGTCTTTGCGCACGTTGCAAGGGCATATGTACGTTTGTACAGTCGGTATTTCACGCCAGCGGCTGGGCGAGTATATAGTTCGTATCAGCAGAACCGAAAGGAAGACACATGAAGGTACGTCCTTCGGTAAAGAAGATGTGCGACAAGTGCAAAGTCATCCGTCGCCACGGTAAGGTTTACGTGATTTGCGAGAACCCGCGCCACAAGCAGCGTCAGGGCTAAGGAAGGAGCACCAAGTTGGCCCGTATTAACGGCGTCGACCTGCCACGCGATAAGCGTGTTGAGGTCGGACTCACCTATCTTTACGGCATTGGTCAGACTCGTGCAACCAAGATTTGCAACGAGACTGGTATCGATGTAAATACTCGCGTCAAGGACCTCACAGAGGAAGAAGTCACTAAGATTCGTGACTTTATTGACGCTCATTACACCACCGAGGGCGATCTTCGCCGCGAGGTGCGTCAGAATGTTGCCCGCCTGATGGAGATTGGCTGCTACCGCGGCCTCCGTCACCGCAAGGGCCTCCCTGTCCACGGTCAGCGTACCCACACTAACGCTCGTACTCGTAAGGGTAAGAAGCGTCAGGTGGGCGGCAAGAAGAAGTAGGCGAGGAGTAGCTAATGGCACAGAAAAAGAACGCTCGCACTACACGCGTCCGCCGCTCCGAGCGTAAAAACATTGCAGTGGGCCAGGCCCACATCAAGAGCACATTCAATAACACGATTGTCTCTATTTCCGATCCCCAGGGTAATGTAATTTCCTGGCAGTCCGGTGGTACCGTCGGCTTCAAGGGCTCTCGTAAGTCCACTCCTTTTGCTGCACAGCTTGCAGCAGAGGCAGCAGCAAAGGCAGCAATGGAGCACGGTCTCCACAAGGTAGCTGTTTTTGTTAAGGGCCCAGGCTCTGGTCGCGAGACCGCAATCCGTTCCCTTCAGGCAGCAGGCCTCGAGGTTTCGGGTATTCAGGATAAGACACCTATTGCACACAACGGCTGCCGTCCTAAAAAGCGCCGTCGCAACTAGCACGAAAGGACAAGCAAATGGCAATTGATAGGACCCCGGTCCTTAAAAGATGTCGTCAGCTTGGCATCGATCCCGTTGTGATGGGGATCAATAAGACTTCTAACCGTGAGCCACGTCGCCGTCGTCGCCAGGAGAGCGAGTACGGTATGCAGCTCCGTGAGAAGCAGAAGGCTAAGTTCATTTACGGCGTCCTTGAGAACCAGTTCCACGGCTACTATGAGATGGCTAAGAAGAACCCAGGCATTACTGGTGACAACCTGATGAGCATCCTTGAGACTCGTCTTGACAACGTCATCTTCCGCCTTGGCTTTGCTCGTACACGTAAAGAGGCTCGTCAGACTGTCCGTCACGGTCACATCACCGTTAACGGTCAGCGCGTTGACATTCCTTCTTATCGCGTAAAGAGCGGCGATGTTATCGCTGTTGCTTCCAAGGCAAAGGATCTTCTTCCAATCAAGGAAGCTCTCATTTCCTCCGAGCACATGGCAGTTCCTGCATGGCTTGAGGTTGACATTGAGAAGCTGCAGGGCACTGTTCTTCAGCTTCCAACCCGCGATCAGATCGACCTTGAGATTGACGCACAGCTGATCGTCGAGCTCTACTCCAAGTAAGCCCGACCCGTTTTGGAGGTAGCAATGTCCGAATTTATCCGACCAAACGTGTCGGTAGATGAAATCGGCGCAAACGTCGCTCGTGTGAGCGTAGAGCCGCTTGAGCGTGGCTATGGTGACACGCTTGGCAACTCCCTCCGCCGCGTACTGCTTTCCTCTCTTGAGGGAGCTGCGGTTGAGGCCATCCAGATTGATGGCGTTCAGCATGAGTTCACTACGGTTGAAGGCGTCTATGAGGACGTTACTGACATCGTTCTGAACGTTAAGGGCCTAGTTTTCCGCAACACCAACAACTCTGATGAGGCTGAGGCTTCTATCTCTGTTGAAGGTCCTTGCAAAGTCACTGGTGCTGATCTTGATGTTCCTATGGGCTACGAGCTGGTTAACCCAGCTCAGCACATTTGCACTCTTGCTGAGGGAGCTCATCTTTCCATGAGACTTCGCCTTGGTAATGGTCGCGGTTATGTTTCCGGTGAGGATAACGAGCGCGAGAGTGATCCAATTGGATTCATTCACGTTGACTCGATCTTCTCGCCAGTTCGCCGCTGCGCTAAGGCTGTTGAGCCTTGCCGTGTTGGCCGTCACACCGACTATGATCGTCTGGTGCTTGAGGTTGAGACCAATGGTGCAATCAGCCCTCGCGAGGCTGTCGTTGAGGCTGCAAACATCATTAACCAGCACATGAGCGCATTCATGGGACTTACTGATTTTGACGAGACTCAGGAAGAGGCTTCGATTTTTGCTAAGGCAGACGTCGAGGACGATTCCGAGCTTGAGAAGCAGGTTGAGGATCTGGACCTTTCCGTCCGTTCTTACAACTGCCTCAAGCGTGCAGGAATTCACTCTGTCCGTCAGCTCGTTGATTTCTCTGAGAACGATCTTCTCAACATCAGAAACTTTGGTGTTAAGTCTATTGAAGAAGTCAAGGAAAAGCTCGAGAGCATGGGCCTGTCCCTTAAGGCTTAGTCGCGCCTTGTCACGCATAGGAGAATGTAAATTATGAGGCACAATAAGAAGAGGGGCATGAAGCTTGGTACTGATGCTAGCCACACCAAGGCCATCAAGAAGAGCCTGATCCAAGCCCTTTTCACTAACGATCGTATTAAGACTCTTGACGTCCGCGCTAAGGCAGTTCGCGGCGAGGTCGACAAGGTCATCACTTGGGCAAAGCGCGGCGACCTTCACGCTCGTCGTCTTGCTATGGCCAAGGTTGGTAACGCAGAGCTTGTCCGTGAGGTATTTGACAAGGCTGCTCAGGGTATGTGGGCTGACCGCAACGGCGGCTACACCCGTATCATGAAGCTTGGTCCTCGTAAGGGCGATGCTTCTGAGGTTGTTATCCTTGAGCTCGTTACCGAGCCAGTTCAGCCAAAGGCTTCTAACAAGAAGGCTAAGGCTACCAAGGTTGCTCCTGCTCCTGCTCCTGTAAAGGAAGAGGAGACCGAGGCTCCAGCAGAGGAGACCGAGCAGACCGAAGAGGCTGCAGAGTAACTTCTGTCAAAGTGAATCTGAAGAGGTCCTGGCTTTTTGCTGGGACCTCTTTTTCAAATGAAGGAGGGTTGTCATGATTGAGTTCAAAAACGTATCTTTCGCATACGGTACGTTAGCTGCTGCGCAATCTATGACTGACGCTGCTTCTGAAGATGTCATGAGAGCCACTGAGAGCCAATCTCCGCACCCAATGACACTAACCCTTGATAACGTTTCATTTGCCCTAAAGCCGGGCTCTAGAACGGTTGTGCTTGGCCACAATGGTTCAGGCAAGTCAACGCTTGCAAATCTTTGTAATGCATCACTTTTTCCTCTATCTGGAGAGGTTTTAGTAGACGGCAATTCAGTGACCGTAGTGCTGTCTACTCAGATTTCTTCCGTTGTGGGAATGGTTCGTCAAGATCCAACAGCGCAACTTGTTTGTGCAACGGTATTTGATGAGGTTGCCTTTGGCCCTGCTAATCTTGGTTTGTCAAAAGAAGAGATAGTTTCTCGTGTTACTCAAACACTGGAGCTTTGTGACATTGCCGATTTGATTGATGCGCCTACCCATACGCTTTCTGGAGGTCAACAGCAGCTTGTTTCTATTGCAGCAGCGCTTTCAGTGCATCCACGTTATCTGGTGCTTGATGAGGCATTTGCTCAGCTTGATACTCGATTCAGAAATCACCTTTCTAAGCTGGTAAACACTCTTGTTACAAACGGGATGGGTATGCTTGAGATTTCTCATTCATTTGAGTCTCTTCCCGGGGCTGACCAGGTACTTGTTTTGGAGAAAGGCCAGTTAGTTTGGGCGGGAACTCCCACAGAGTTTCTCTTGGATGTAAACGCAATCGCAAGCGCTGGTTTTGATGATGTACTCACAGCAACAGCGCATGTAGCTGCACAGGCTGGCTATACGTTTGATGTGCCTTTTAACGCATCAGAGTTTGTTGCGTTTCTTGTTCAGAACAACCTTGCGTTTGATGCTTTGGATACCCTTGTGTATCAGCGCGCCCTTGAGGTGGTGCGAGCAAACAACTATGACGGAATTCAGGCGCTTGGCGAGGAACACGAGCTGACGGTTTGTGGCATTTCTCATGCGTTTGACAAGCCCGTTCTGCATGACGTAACACTATCTGCCACAGGGGAGCTTGTTGTTCTGGTAGGCGCTTCTGGCTCTGGAAAAACAACCTGCGCCCGCATAGCCGCTGGCCTCATAGAGGCTGATACCGGGCACGCAACAATCGATGCGCGACTGGTGCGTCCTGGAGACGTCGGTATGTGTTTTCAGCGTCCTCAGGATCAACTTTTTGCCCAAAGTGTTGCTGAAGATATTGCGTTTGGTCCAACTAACAAGGGTTTCTCGCCAGACGATGTTGAAGCGCTTGTCGCGTATGCGGCAGCACGTGTGGGGCTTGACCAGCAGGTCATGGACGCGTCTCCGTTGACGCTTTCTGGTGGCCAGGCTCGTCGCGCGGCGCTTGCAGGAACACTGGCCTGCGCAACGTACGCGGTGGTGTTTGATGAGGCAACGTCTGGACTTGATGGCGAGGCGCGCTCGCAGGTGCTGCATCTTGCTCGTGAGCTGGCAAACGAGGGCAAGGCGGTTCTTGCAATCACCCATGATGTAAGCGAATGGCTTCCTTTTGCTGACAGAGTAGTGTTTCTCGAGAAGGGCCGTGTTGTCGCAGACGTCAACGTACAAGAAGCGCAGACAAACCCAGAGATATACGAGGCTGCGCAGCTTGATTGCCCACTGTTTGTAAGCGTATTGCATGAGCTTTTGGAGGCCTGCCATGTCTAAGTGCCCCTGTGCTCTGCTTAAGCACTTCTCGCTTGCTTCATTGACAGCGCAGACAAAAATCGTTGCCACTTTTGTGGGTATTGTTGCTCTCTTCTCAGTACAGCAGCCACTTGCCTTTGTGGTGTTCGCCTTGATTTGCGTGAGTCTTTTGTGGAGTGCTCGTGTAAGCTTGCCGGAGTTTTTGCGCGTAGCAAAGCCTGCGGCGTTCATTTTGCTTATATCATTTGTTGCCAATACGCTGGTGTTTATTGGACATCCCGATATCATTTTCTCCGGATCAGTTGGTCTTTCTGTGGCGGGTTTTTACAGAAGTACCGTAGCTATTGCCCGCGTGTTGCT